>NZ_JBSFRB010000021.1:0-135756 GCF_053589015.1 Streptomyces sp. NPDC003393
CGCCGACGGAACGTTCCGTCGGCGGGCGCCGTCCATCCACGGATACCCTTGACAGGTGACCGACGCCCGAGAAACCGCAGCAGACAGCCCACTGCGAACCACCGGAGGCGCCCCTCCGGACGACGGCGGCTCTTCTGACACGGGGGCGCCGATCCCATTGCTGGAGCCCCGCGAGGGCCTTCCACCCGTGATCGCCGACGCCGCGGCGCTGGCGGAGGTGATCGGCGCGTTCGCCGCAGGTTCCGGCCCCGTCGCCGTCGACGCCGAGCGGGCCTCCGGCTACCGCTACGGCCAGCGCGCCTACCTGGTGCAGCTGCGCCGCGAGGGCGCAGGCACCGCGCTCATCGACCCCGTCGCCTGTTCCGACCTGTCCGGCCTGGGCGAGGCCCTGTCCGGCGTCGAGTGGGTGCTGCACGCCGCCACCCAGGACCTGCCGTGTCTGCGCGAGATAGGCATGCTGCCCAGCCACCTGTTCGACACCGAGCTGGCCGGCCGGCTCGCCGGATTCCCGCGGGTCGGGCTCGGCGCCATGGTGGAGAACGTGCTCGGCTTCGTCCTGGAGAAGGGCCACTCCGCCGTCGACTGGTCCACCCGGCCGCTGCCGGAGCCGTGGCTGCGCTACGCGGCCCTGGACGTGGAACTGCTCGTCGACCTGCGCGACGCGCTGGAGAAGGAGCTGGACCGGCAGGGCAAGCTGGAGTGGGCCCTGCAGGAGTTCGACGCCATCGCCTCGGCGCCGCCCGCCGAGCCCCGCAAGGACCCCTGGCGGCGCACCTCCGGGATGCACCGGGTCCGGCGCAGGCGGCAGCTGGCCGTCGTACGGGAGCTGTGGCAGACCCGGGACCGGGTGGCCCGGCGTCGGGACGTCTCGCCGGGCAAGGTGCTGTCGGACGCGGCCATCGTAGAGGCCGCGCTCGCGCTGCCGTCCAACGTGCACGCCCTCGCCGCGCTGAACGGCTTCGGCCACCGGATGGGCCGCCGTCAGCTGGAGCAGTGGCAGACCGCGGTGGACCGGGCCAGGTCCCTCTCCGAGTCCCAGCTGCCCCAGCCCGGGCAGCCGGTCACCGGACCCCCGCCGCCGCGCGCGTGGGCGGACAAGGACCCGGCCGCCGCGGCTCGCCTCGCCGCGGCCCGGGCGGCCGTCTCGGCGCTCGCCGAGCGGCTGAACATGCCGCAGGAGAACCTCGTCGCGCCGGACACGGTGCGGCGGCTGTGCTGGGAACCGCCGAAGGACGCCGACGCCGCATCGGTGGCCGCCGCACTGGCCTGCCACGGCGCGCGCCCGTGGCAGGTAGAACAGGTCACGCCGGTCCTGGTGGCGGCCCTGTCGACGAAGGGCGCGGGCGCCTAGGGCAGACCCCGGGGCCGGCCGCCCGCGCCCAGGCTTCCTCCTCGCACCCCCGCCGCCCGACCGGGCCGTGGGGGTGCGACGTCCAGGGCCGCGGTCGTGTGACGCTCGGGGGCGCGACGGTGTGACGTTCGCCGCTCCCGGCGGGGGGACTGTGCAGTCACATTACCCGCGAGTAGCATGAGTCCTGAGCGCGCGCTCAGCGCTTGCGCGTCGCAGCAGTGCCATCCCGCACCCTGGAGGAGAGCCATCGTGCCTCGTACCGTCAGGGACGTCGTCTTCGTCGACGGCGTCCGCACCCCGTTCGGCAAGGCGGGCCCGAAGGGCATCTACCACGAGACCCGCGCCGACGACCTCGTCGTGAAGGCGATCCGGGAGCTGCTGCGCCGCAACCCCGGTCTCGACCCGAAGAAGGTCGACGAGGTCGCCGTCGCCGCGACCACGCAGATCGGCGACCAGGGCCTGACCATCGGCCGCACCGCCGGCATCCTCGCGGGCCTGCCCACCTCGGTCCCCGGCTACTCCATCGACCGCATGTGCGCGGGCGCGCTGACCGCCGTCACCACCGTCTCCGGCTCCATCGCCTTCGGTGCGTACGACGTCGCCATCGCCGGCGGCGTCGAGCACATGGGCCGCCACCCGATGGGCGAGGGTGTGGACCCGAACCCGCGGTTCGTGAGCGAGAAGCTGGTCGACGAGTCCGCCCTGTTCATGGGCATGACCGCGGAGAACCTGCACGACCGCTACCCGCACATCACCAAGCTGCGCGCGGACGAGTACGCGGTGCGCTCGCAGGAGAAGGCCGCCAAGGCCTACGCCAACGGCAAGATCCAGCAGGACCTGGTGCCGATCTCGGTGCGCCGCACCAACCCCGAGAGCGGGGAGACCGGCTGGGGCCTGGTCACCGCCGACGAGCCGATGCGCCCGGGCACCACCCTGGAGAACCTGGCGAATCTCAAGACGCCGTTCCGCGTCCACGGCCGGGTCACCGCGGGCAACGCGGCCGGTCTGAACGACGGCGCCACCGCCTCCGTCATCGCGAGCGAGGACTTCGCCCGGGAGAACGGGCTGCCGGTCAAGATGCGCCTGGTCTCCTACGCCTTCGCCGGCGTCGAGCCGGAGGTCATGGGCTACGGTCCGATCCCGGCCACCGAGAAGGCCCTGGCCAAGGCCGGCCTGTCCATCTCCGACATCGGCCTGTTCGAGATCAACGAGGCCTTCGCCGTCCAGGTCCTGGCCTTCCTCGACCACTACGGCATCGCGGACGACGACGAGCGGGTCAACCAGTACGGCGGCGCGATCGCCTTCGGTCACCCGCTGGCCTCCTCCGGCGTCCGGCTGATGACGCAGCTGGCCCGCCAGTTCGAGGAGCAGCCGCAGGTCCGCTACGGCCTGACCACGATGTGCGTCGGCTTCGGCATGGGCGCGACGGTCATCTGGGAGAACCCGCACTTCGACGGAGGCGACAAGTGAGCACCACCGCTGAACTCCTGAAGGGCGCGGCCGAGCTGTTCCCGGACGAGGTCGTCACGCAGGCGCACGTACGCCACTTCGACCTCCCGTTCGGCGCGGGCCGTTTCGCCCTCATCACGCTGGACAACGGCCACGACCACACCAAGCCGACCACCTTCGGCCCGCAGTCGCTGGCGAACCTCGACACGGCCGTCGACCAGGTCGAGAAGGAGGCCGCGGACGGCGAGATCGTCGGTGTCGGCATCACCGGCAAGCCGTTCATCTTCGCCGTCGGCGCCGACCTCAAGGGCGTCGAGCTGCTGAAGCGGCACGAGGACGCGCTGGCCATCGGCAAGGGCGGGCACGAGGTCTTCAAGCGGCTGTCGAAGCTGGCCGTCCCCACCTTCGCCTACTACAACGGCGCGGCGATGGGCGGCGGCGTCGAGGTCGGCCTGCACTGCACCTACCGCACGGTGTCCGCGGCGCTGCCGGCGTTCTCGCTCCCCGAGGTCTTCCTCGGCCTGGTCCCCGGCTGGGGCGGCTGCACCCTACTGCCGAACCTGATCGGCGCCGACAGGGCCGTGACGGTCGTCATCGAGAACAGCCTCAACCAGAACAAGCAGCTCAAGGGCAAGCAGGTCTACGAACTCGGCATCGCCGACGCGATCTTCGAGGGCGCCGACTTCCTGGAGCAGTCGCTGATCTGGACGGCGTCCGTCCTCAAGGGCGACCTCGTCGTCGAGCGCCCGGTCATCGACCGCGGTGAGGCCTGGGACCAGGCCGTCGCCCGCGGCCGCTTCATCGCCGACTCCAAGGTGCACGGCGCGGCCCCGGCCGCCTACCGTGCGCTGGACATCATCGCCGCCGCCAAGAACGGCGACCTCCAGCAGGGCTACGACGCCGAGGACCAGGCCCTCGCGGACCTGATCATGGGCGGTGAACTGCGCGCCGGCATCTACGCGTTCAACCTGGTGCAGAAGCGCGGCAAGCACCCGGCGGGCGCCCCGGACAAGAACCTCGCCCGCCCGGTGACGAAGGTCGGCGTGGTCGGCGCGGGCCTGATGGCCTCCCAGCTGGCCCTGCTCTTCCTCCGCCGGCTGGAGGTGCCGGTCGTGTTGACCGACATCGACCAGGAGCGCATCGACAAGGGTGTGGGTTACGTCCACGCCGAGATCGACAAGCTGCTCGGCAAGGGCCGTATCAACCAGGACAAGGCCAACCGCCTCAAGGCGCTGGTGACCGGTGTCCTGGACAAGGCCGAGGGCTTCGCGGACGCGGACTTCGTCATCGAGGCCGTCTTCGAGGAGATGGGCGTCAAGCAGCAGGTGTTCGCGGAGGTCGAGGCGGTAGCCCCGGCGCACGCGATCCTGGCGACCAACACCTCCTCCCTGGCGGTGTCGGAGATGGCCTCCAAGCTCCAGCACCCCGAGCGGGTCGTGGGCTTCCACTTCTTCAACCCCGTGGCGATCCTCCCCCTCCTGGAGATCGTCCGCGGCGAGAAGACGGACGACGCCTCGCTGGCGACCGCCTTCGCGGTGGCCAAGAAGCTGAAGAAGACCGCGGTGCTGGTCAAGGACGCCCCGGCGTTCGTGGTCAACCGCATCCTGACCCGCTTCATGGGCGAGATCCAGAACGTCATCGACGAGGGCACCCCGGTCGAGGTGGCGGAGAAGGCGGTGGAGCCGCTGGGCCTGCCGATGTCCCCGCTCGTCCTCCTCGAGCTGGTCGGCCCGGCGATCGGCCTGCACGTCTCGGAGACCCTCAACAGGGCCTTCCCGGACCGCTTCAAGGTCTCCCCCAACCTCAAGGCGGTCGTCGAGGCCGGCAAGCGCGGCTTTTACGTCTACGACAGCGGCAAGCCCGAACTGGACCCGGAGGTCGCCGCGCTCCTGAAGCAGGGCGATGTGGTCCTGACCGAGGAGCAGGTCCGGGCGCGGGTGCTCGACGCGGTCGCGCAGGAGATCGGTCTCATGCTCGAGGAGGGCGTCGTCGCCGAGGCCCAGGACATCGACCTGTGCCTGATCACCGGCGCCGGCTGGCCCTTCCACCTGGGCGGCATCACTCCGTACCTGGACCGCGAGGGCGTCAGCGAGCGGGTGCTCGGCAGGCGGTTCCTGGAGCCGGGGGTGGCTTCGGTTCCGGCGTGACGGACGCACGTCATCGCAGGTGAGAGGGTCTCCGCTTCCTGGCGGAGACCCTCTCGCATTCCCTTATGCCGAACGGCGACCTCGTCTGAGGCAGCGCCCGCGGTAGGTCGACCTCGCCACCATCGCCCTGTACGCCGATCGCCGCGGTCGCTGGACCAAGGTCACCAGCGCCCGTTGAACGGCAGGTGATCACATTTGCCGGAGCAAGGCTCACGAGAGGCGAGCGAGTTCCTGAGCCAGTTGTCCTCCGCAATCCCGTGGACCCGGATCGTGTGCTGAACGGGAGTGGAGTGAATGGCGCTGAAGACAGCCACGAACTCCACGACGTGCGACCCCGGTTTCCAGTCGTGGGGGTGCGTGACCTTCCAGGACCCGTCCTTGTCGACCGGCGCCATGGCAATCATGCGGCCGCCCTCGAGGACAGCCACACCGGACACACCCGGTTCCGCGGTGCCGGAGAACCGTGGGCGAGGCCCCGTCCACGCGCCTTCACGGGGGCCGGTGACGACCGGTGGTTCCACCCAGTCCCGCACGGTGAACGCCAACTCGGCCACCGGAGTGACTCCCTGCTCGGTGAAGCCGACAACGTGCATCAGATGTGGCCCGCCGGGCCAGTTGACGACCCTGCGCCATGCCCACGCCCCGCTCGCACCGACCCGGGTTCCCCCGAGGTAGACGCCGTTCTCGAAGAAGAGCAGATACGTCGTGCCAGGCGCGGCGGTGCCCGTGAACTTCTGCATCGCACCGACGACCGCGTGCGGGGCCGGCCTCGAGAAGACCGGAGCGGCGCCCACACGGAACTCTTCGAACAGAGCCGCCTCTGGCTTGTCGACGGTGAATTCCGTCAGTGGGGGTGGGAACGCCGGAGCGACGGCCACGGCTTCCGGATCGACGAAGCCCTGGGGAACACCGACCGCTCCGTGCAGACTTCCGGCGACGAGCCGGGCGACTTCGCGTGCACCCTGCTCGTTGAAGTGGGACGAGTCGATGATCCCATCCGGATGATTCGGATGCTCGCCCGGGTCCAGCCAGCGGAAGTACTGGCGAGCGTACTGCGGACCGAGCCCCTGTATCAGCCGCAGAGTGAGTTCGTGCAGGTCGATCAGGGGGGCATCCGTCTCTGCGGCCACCTCCCTGACCAGTTGGGGGTAACCGTCGCTGGTGTCCGCGACGCGACCGGACGCGTCGAACGAACACCGTGCGGTCTGTGTCACGAGAACCGGGACCGCACCCTCGCCCCGTACACCGCGGACGTACAGGTGCAGAAACTCCTTGAACTCGCGGGCGCCATGGTAGCGCTGCGGGTTGTCGACGCGCTGCTCCACGAGACCGAAGTTGAACAGGACGAGGTCGCCTGGTTCGAGCAGATTGAGGAGAGACACGAAGCGTTCTGTGAAATACCCACGGGCTGTCATGGCGTCCCGTGCGTAATTCCGCACCTCGTGATAGGGCGTCAAGAACTGCTGCAGGAATTGACCCCATCCAGCGAGCGGCGCCTCATCGGGAGTTCGGGGAGCTGCCACGGAGTTCCCCACAACACAGACCTTGCTCACGTTCGCTCCTTGATCGACCGCGTCACAGGGGCCACTCGGGCAGAAGACCGCTGTGGTAGCGCTGGTTTCGCGCAGACCCGTATTCGAACTGGCTCGCCACAGGGAAGTAGCTGGGCAGGAAGGCCGCGAGGATGGCATCCTGCTCGTCTTCGTCGACGTCACCGTCATGGAAGTCGTTGAGGCAGAAAACGTCGTTGGGGCGTACGGTGAGCAGCCTGTTGAGGCGGGAGCGATGCTCCTTGATGCCGACGTTCACAAAACCACAGGAAATGGAGCCCGGCCCACTGCGCCCCGTATGGAAGGCGTAGTAGTGGTGCAGAGACGAGGCGATCGACACATCGCTGTGGCTGCGGAGCCGGCTGGCGGCGGTGCCCATGACTTGCTCAGGGAAATCTCGCTCCAGGTCCGCCATGACGCTCCGTCTCAGGGCGTACGGAGCGTGGAGGAAGGCGTGAGTGATGACCTGACCGAAAGCCCTCGCTATCAGTACCCGGTTGTTCTTCGCGGCGCTGATGTTGAAGTCATCGGTCTCCAGGGGCGGCACCATGGGGATCGATGTCGGGGAAAGGAAATGCTTCGCCTGCCCGTTGCCCTGGAAGAAGAGGCTGGGCTGCACCGTGCGGCCCATGAAGAAGTCGTCGTTGAAGTAGAGGAAGTGCTCGGCGAGCCCTTCAATGTGGTGCAACTGACTTTCGATCGCATGCGAGTTGAACGTCGGCAGGTTGTGCGGGTCCGCGAAGATTTCTCTGTGGTCCACCACGCGGACTCGGTGATGCTCGGTGTCGAGCCAAGCCGGCACCTGCCGGTCCGTCACGATGTAGATGTTGCGGATCCAGGGCGCGTACATGTCGATCGAGCGAAGCGAGTACCGCAGTTCGTCGCGGCTGCGGAAGCGCGCGGCGCTGGCCGCCGCGTCCACCGTCTCGAGGCCCAGGTGGGACAGCACCCGGTTCTTGCGCTCCAGCCACGCCATGTCGGAACCGTCCACCCAGGTGTAGACGGCGTCGATGGGGAACGTCACCTGGTTGTGGAGGGGCTGGGTGAACGGTACGACCGTCGGATACCTGCGTCCGCCGAGAACTGTTTCGGCCCGACCCAGGGAGCCTTGCGCGATCTGGGTGCCGATGAGTGTGCGCGTCGGGGCGACCATGGTCTCGGGGTCCTCGGGATCCTGAGTCCAGAAGGAGATCGTGCAGCCGTAGACGGCTCCCAAGCGCATGGTGCGCGACTTGGTCACCACGTTCTGGTAGACGCGCACACCCGAACTGGTCTGCTCCATCAGTCCCTCGGCCAGACCTGCGAGCACGGTCGAGACCGTCTCCTGCCGGTCGTTGAGCAGTGCCGTGTAGACCGCCTGATTCCGGTAGGTACCGGCGAGCGTCTTGAAGACCATGTCCCTGAACGACTCGTGGACCGCGACCGTGTGGCGCACCATCGTGTCGCGTACGACGAGGTAAGGAATGCCCGCTGCTTCCAAGGCGTCCGCGACCAGCGCCAGATTGGCCTGAACCACTTCATAAGGCGTAGTGGAGTCCGACGTCCGGCACAATTGCCCGCCATCGCGAACCAGGTCCTGGTGCCGCTTGGCGATGGACTCCTCGAGACGGCGCTGCGCGCCGCCGCGCGACTGGCTGGCCGGAGCCGGAGTGGCGGGGACGACCACACCGTTCGGGCCACTGAACACGGCGTGCAATGACTGTCTGTCGGCCTTCGCCCATGCTCGGTCGCCTCGTGCGCGGAAGTCGACGAGTTCCTGGAAGAACCGCTCCCAGCGCTCGTTGACCAGAGGAGGAGCGAACCGCGTGATGGATTCCGCGGCGGCCGCACCCATCCGGTGACGCATCGCGTCGTCCCTCATGAGCTGGTCGAGTCGCTGGGCAAGTGCCTCAACGTCCCCAGGGGGAACGAGCACGCCCGTCTGGCCGTCGAGAATGATCTCCCGTGGCCCGTTGGGGCAGTCATACGACACTACGGGTACACCGGCCGCCTGCGCCTCCATCAGAACGAGCGGGAACGCCTCGTTGCGGGAGGTCATGAGGGCGATGCTGGCCTTGGCCCATTCCTCGGCCAGATGAGGGGAATTACCGTTCAGCTGAACGGAGTCGTGCAGGCCGAGGTGGTTGATCTGCCGCCTGAGCGCCCCACTGAGCGGGCCGTCTCCGAAGATCCGCAGTGTCCACGAGGGGTGATACGGCGCGATGAGCGCCCAAGCCTGGATCGCGTGGTCGAGTTGTTTCTCACCGACGAGCCGTCCCGCGGTGACCACGGTCCGCGTCTGCAGTGTGGACCTCGGCCGGAAGCCGGCCGGCAGGGCATTGGGAATGACCTCGATGCGCGGCGCACTGGCACCGAACGTCTCTGCGAACCACTCTCCCGTCCGCTCACTCAGCACCGCCAGCGCGTCCAGGCGCGAGGCATACCGCAGGAGCGGTTCACCGCTGCTGCCGCGCAGCTCGGACACACGGTGCTCCTGGTGGACGGTGATGACATCGGCCGGGCAGAGCTGCACGGCCAGAGCCATGAGTGCGGGGGTCGTGGTGATGAGGATGTCGGTGTCGATGTCCTGGAGCGTCAGTTCCAGTTCGGTGTCGGACAGCCGGTTGAAGGCGGCCTCCCACGCCCGGTCGACCAAGGCGCTCGGCAGTGCCGCCAGGCTCGTCAGCTCGCCGTCCGTCAGACGGGTCGGCCGCACGGTGCGCGGCACTGGGCCGGTCAGATCGACGAGATAGTCGACGCGCACCCGTTCGTCCACCCCGAAGAAGAGCTTCGACTGGCTCTTGAAGACGCTGATCACTCGCACATCGTGGTGTCCGGCGAGTTCCGCAGCTTGGTTGAAGACCGCTCGCTCGGTGCCGCCGACGGCGTCCGCGGTGGTGAGCAGGAAGGTGATCTTCATGAGGTGCTCCGCCCGGACTCGGGCATACGAGTGCAGGTGACCCGGAAGTTCCCTGCGGGGGTGTAACGGGGGTGGACGATCATGGGCGAGGAGCCGGGCGGGGCCACAGCCTTCGCAGCGATGCCGAACACACGCTGCGGGTTGCGCACGTCATGGAGATGGCGGCCGACGCGCAGGCTTCGCCCCGACGCGAAGTGCGCCGTCACATCCCAGTGCAGCACGTCTCGCCGGGTGGGCGACATCTCCTCCAGGGGTACGTGCACTCGCCACGTCGAGTCGGAACACTGTTCCACAGGGCGAGTCAGACGTCTTCCCGTGGCCGCGAACTCCACCCGCGGGTCACCGCCCGCCTCCGATCCGACCAAGCGGAAGTCAACGGTCAGTCCCGTGTGGGAGAGGTCGACCCGGACCACCTCGGCCGACGGCCGGGGTGTGGCGGTGACGATCCGCAGGTTGCCAGTGACGGATCGGGCAAGCCGGTATCTTTGGCCGGTGATGGGAGACGTCGCATGCGGCATGGTCGGGCCGGCGTACGGCTCGGGGGCTTCCACGAGCAACAGTGGAATTCTCCGCGAGCGACGCCCGTCTGTCATGCGCAGGCGAACCTTCCAGTCTCCGTCCCCGATCGGCAGTCCACCCGTTATCGCGCCCAGAAGAACGGCGGCATCACACAGGAGCTGTCCATCGAAGTCCTCGTAGACACGAGCCGCGGAGGCGTGGCGCTCTCGGCCGCGGGTCAGTTCGATCTCCGCCTGCTCGGGGACTGACAGGTAGTCCGGAAGTTGCGCGTGCAGGTTCACGGTCTGGCCGTCGAGCACGGCCGCGTAGGACAGGCGGCCCACGCGCGTCCGGCGCGGCAGAAAGAGACGGAGCAGCATCCAGGTACGGAGGGCGGCGAACGGGCGGCGAACGGCCGAACGGAATCGGCGGACCATCCGCCGGAGTCTGGTGATCATATTCGAGCGCTCCGCAACTCGGCGGGCGAACCTTGTGCCCGCGCGTTCTCCACTTCAGCCGGCAATTCGTAAGGGCTGGGGACGGGGAAGTACGACTCCAGGAAGTCGCGAACCATCCGTTCCTGGGCGTCACGGTCCTCCGGCACGATCGTGTCGTTGATACAGAAGGTGTCGAAGTCGCGTCGCGCCAGGAGCCTGTGCAAACGCTGTCGCGCTTTCACGTCGCCGATGTCGATGTAGACGTATCGGAGGTCGCCGACTGTTGCTCTCGCCGTGTGAAAGGCGTGGTAGTGGTGGAGCGACGAAGCAATGGGCACATCGTCCGGCGAACGGAACTTCGAGTGCTGCGTCCTCCAGTGGTCATTGGGGTAAGTGCGCTCGATCTCCTGCAGCACCTCGCGCCTGAGCGCATGAGGCGTGTGCTTCATCTTCTGAGCGATGAAGGTGCCGAACTGCTGAGCTATGAGTCCGCGGCTGTTCTTGCCCGCAGCATTCACCGGCAGATCCGACGGGCTCACCTCTCCGGAGGGGATGAGCGCTTTGGACATGAAGAACTTGGTAAGGCCATTCGGATGGAAGAAGTGCCCCGGCCCCACCGGACGCCCGAAGAACACGTCGTCGTTCAAATAGAGGAAGTGGTCCGACAACTCCTCGATATGGTGCAGTTGACTCTCGATGGCGTGCGAGTTGAACGTGGGCAACGCCATGGGATCGGAAAAGATGTCTCGATGATCCACAACTCGCAGTCCCGGATACTCGGTGTTGAGCCAGCGCGGTACCTGGCCGGCGGTGACCAAGTAGATGTTGTGCACCCAGGGCGCGTACTGGTGGATCGACCGAAGGGAGTAGCGCAGTTCGTCACGGCTCGTGTAGCGCGCGTCGTTGGCCGCCTGCTCATGCAGGGAGCCGCCGGCGTCTTGGGTGAGGATGCGGCGGGCCGCGTCCTTGCTCGCCCTCCACACCGGATCCGAGTCATCCACCCATGTGTAGACGACATCGATGGAGAAGAGGTGATCACCGGCCAGGGGCACGCCGAACTCGGGCATCGAGCGTGCATATCCGGTGTGGTACAGAGCAGGCACCGGGCTGAATAGCTTCTGTTCCATGATCCGGCGCTCACCGGTGACCGGCGTCTGCGTCAGGACGCTGTTGGGCCGCGGGGCGACAAGTTCGTCGCCCTCTCGCCGCCAGTACTCCAGGTCACAGCCCGACTCTTGACCAAAAACCAGTGTCCCGGTGGGGTCGCAGACGTTCCACGCGAGGCGCAGCACCTGGTGGGACCGCATCTTGCGCCAGGTCTTGGCCGACGCTCCGTCCCGTTGCTCCCCCAGGCCCTCGGAGACATATCCCGGATTGCGGCCGAAGGCGATCTGCAGGATTTCCTCTACTTCCTCACGCTGGTCCGCGGAGACCGCGACGCAGGGCACCGCCTGCGCAGTGCCGCGAACGCAGAAGTAGTCGATCTCGGCCGCCTCCAGGAGGGCGACCAGGATGTGCAGGTTGCGCGCACGAGCCGCCCACTCGGTGGCGCCCTGTACCACCACGGCACGGACGTGCTTGCCCCTGTGCCGAACCACTCTGAGGAAGGCGCTGGGCCCGTGCCGTGCAGGCGAGCTGCTGCCCCCGAGGGCGCGCGTCGCGACAGTGGAACGCAGCGAGTCGAAGGAGGCCAGCAGATGCATCACCGCGTTGCGAAGTGGACGCGGGACTCGACGCACGATGCGTCGACGTGCTCCCACAGGCACCAGCGACCTATACGTCGACACCAGCGCGCTGGCCTCAGGGTTGTTGAGGCTCACCACCGAAGATCCACACCGTCCAAGACATAAGAACCACCACCGCCGGCCGGGTACGGACACCGCCCCACCCGTGGTGCGCTCGCCATACCCAGCAGCCGCCGAGGCGCGATGTCCCGCCGAGCCGGTGGATGACTGTCAGCCCTCCCCCAGGACTTCAAACGTTTGACCGGCCTTCGCCACCAAAGACGACAAAGCGACACGGGATCTTCACACCTTCAACCAAAGCTTGTCCATACCTGTTCCTTACTTCCCAGCACAGACCTGCGCACAAAAAGGTGCAATGGGGCCATAGTGACGGTTGCTGTGATGCATGTCATAAGCACGCCATAGGACGTGGTGGAACTCTCAGACAGCGTGCGTCGGCTCGAGGACGAGTCCTGGTCCGACACCTTGCCGCGCGATTCTCAACTCGCCCCGGGCCCCGATGACGGCCAGCACCAGCCGACCTTGGCCGTCGTGGGCCAGTGCAGGCTGGTGCGCGCTGCTCTCCCCTGTCGGGGACCACCACACCCCCGCCTGCTCGTTCTCCGTGGCGCAGGCCGCCACCATCACGTCTCCGTCCGTGGCGCGGTGTGCCAGCACCGTGCAGTCGTACCCGTCGATGACTGCTCGCAGGGCTGCTGGGCGTCCTTCCGCCGGACTCGCTCCCATGGGGATCACCCAGCCACCGGGCCGATGCGCGTGGACAGTTCCCGTGACCAGATCGGTCCAGAAGAACGTGACCCGGTCCGGCCCGGTCTCCACAGCGACGACACTGTTCCGCGCCGGCGCGATGTGAATGTTCGGCCTTCTCTCCATGTCGCCGTCGCTCTGAGTCTGGCACCAGTGCATGGCCGGACCGTCCCCAGGAGCGAGCAACTCGATCCGTCCCGAGCCGAGTGCCGTGGCCGCGAGTCCGTCCTTGGCCTTGTTGCCGCGGATGTCGCGCCAGGGAAGCCAGGCGCCGCGGTCTCCCTCGCGCCTCATCATCACACCTCCGCCCGCGTTGCGCACGAAGACGTGCACCGTCCCGGAAGCAGTCACGGCCCCCACTGGGGCGCCGACGAGTGCGGCTTGCCCAGGGTCCTTGTACGGATTGCCGACGCTCGTCCACTCGGTGAGCGGCCGACCCGTCTGGTACTGGATCGCATGCACGATCTCCAGAGCCGAGCCACGACCCCCGCCTCCAGCACGTCGGCCGAAGAAGTGCACGTACCCATTGGCGCCTTGGGCAAGGGAAATGGCGTCGACTCCAGGCGCGGCAATGAACTCCGGCCCCCGCCAGTCCGGGCCGCCCGGACGGCACTCCGTCCACCGCACCAAGCCGCCCTCGGCCCTGGCGTAGGCGGTCAGACGCATGTCCTTGCCGAGCAGCAGCCACCGCCCGTCCAGGACGTCCTCGGCGGCGCTTTCGCCGCCAGTCCCCTCGCTCACCGCTCCCGCGCGTCCACGCGCGGCGGACCTGGGTCTCGCCATCAGTCCGAAATCTCCGCCACCCGCCGCGCCGACGGCGTACGCGCACACCAACCGGTCCACGCGGACTGCACCATCGCGCGCGCGTCGTACCGGGCCGTCCAGCCGAGATCCGCGCGGATGCGTTCGGCGGACGCGACCACCCGTGCCGGGTCACCCGCACGGCGCGGCGCCGACACCGGCGTCGCCGCGGCACCGTAACCGGTCACCTCACCGATCAGGGCGATCATCTCATGCACGGAAACGCCCTCACCGCGACCGATATTGACAGTCAGGTCACTGCCCGGCTCCCGCTCGGCCAGGGCGCGGGCGGCCGCCAGATGCGCCGACGCGATGTCCTCGACATGGATGAAGTCGCGGACGCAGGTGCCGTCTTCGGTGTCGTAGTCGTCACCGAAGACGACCGGAGCGCTGCCCTCGGTGAGCTTCTCAAAGACCATCGGCACAAGATTGAACACCCCTGTGTCCGCGAGATCGTCGTCGGCGGCCCCGGCGACATTGAAATAGCGCAGACAGGCGGTGGTGATGCCGTGCGCCCGGCCGGCCGCACGCACCAGCCACTCCCCTGCCAACTTGGTCTCGCCGTACGGATTCACAGGAACACAGGGTGTGTCTTCGGTCACAAGGTCGACATCGGGCATACCGTAGACGGCGGCCGAGGACGAGAAGAGGAAGCGTCGCACGCCCGTGTCGGCCGCGGCCCCCAGCAGAGTCTGCAGGCCCTGCACGTTCTCCCGGTAGTAGTGCAAGGGGCGTTCCACCGACTCCCCCACCTGCTTCTTCGCGGCGAGGTGGACGATGCCCGAGACCCGCAACTCGGCCAGGGTGGTCCGGAGCAACTCGCCGTCCAGGACCGACCCCTCGACGAAGGGCACCTCGTCGGGAACGCGCTTGCGGTCACCGGTGGACAAATCGTCGTACACCGCGACGTATTCGCCCGCCGCCAGCATTGCGCGGACGACATGCGCTCCGATGAAACCTGCTCCGCCCGTGATCAGCCATGTCATGCGCGCATCCTAATTCTTCGCCCACCGTTTACAAATGAGTCACATTATGAGCATGATCGACGCACCATCTGTCTATAGTGGCGCGATCGCCTGGCATGACGCGGACCGGCCCTCCTCCCCCCACCCGAGTCCTTGACCGCCACAAGCAGCGCCCCCTGCGGGCCATGACCTCACGAGGACTCCACAGACATGAGCCATGTCTCGACGCCCCAGCGCAGCGATTCGGACGCGCCCAACAGGCGACGTGGCAAGGACCGTAAGGGCCGCACCGGCAAGCGTCACACCGGTCGGAACATCCTGATCGCCCTGGGCGTGCTCGTCCTGGCCGCCGGCGGCACCGCGTACTGGCTCTACAGCGACCTCGACGGCAACATCAAGGGCGTCGACATCGACAAGGCCATCGGTGACGACCGCCCCGAGAAGCTGCCCACCTCCGGTCAGAACATCCTGATCCTGGGCTCCGACTCACGTGCCGGCGCCAATGCGGCGCTCGACGCCGGTCATGTCTCCGGCGCCCGGTCCGACACCGCGCTGGTCATGCACATCCCCGAGGGCCGCACCAAGGCCGTCGCCGTCAGTATCCCGCGGGACACCCTGGTCACCCGGCCGGAGTGCACCAAGTCCGACGGCACGACGGTGCCCTCGGCGAAGCGTGTGATGTTCAACTCCATCTACTCACAGGTCGGTCCGGCCTGTGTCGTGAAGACGGTGGAGAAGATATCCGGGGTCCGGATGGACCACTACGTGGAGATAGACTTCGCCGGCTTCAAGGGGCTGGTGGACGCGATCGGCGGGGTGACCGTCAACGTCCCGCAGGACATACACGACAAGTCCAGCGGACTGAACATGACCAAGGGCCCGCACCGGCTGAACGGCACGCAGGCGCTGCAGTTCGTGCGCACCCGGCACGGCGTCGGCGACGGCAGCGACCTGGGCCGCATCAGCCTGCAGCAGCAGTTCATGCTGGACCTGCTCAGCGAGATCAAGAAGCAGGACCTGCTGGGCAGCCCCACCAAGAGCTACAAGATCGCCGACAAGCTCACCTCGGCCCTCACCACCGACTCCGACCTCGCCTCGCTCACCAAGCTCGCGGACTTCGGACGCAGCCTCAACGGCGTCGATCCCTCCACGATGGAGACGATCATGCTCCCGGTGGCGTACGACAAGGTCGACCCCAATCGCGTGGTGGCGGCGGAGCCGCAGGCCTCGCAGTTGTGGAAAGCGATCCGCAGCGACTCCCCGATCCCCGAGTCCGCGAAGAAGTCACCGGCGCACGGCGGCTCCTGACCTCACACCTCCCGCCACGCCTCCAGCGCCAGCCCCGGCTCGTCCGTGCGGTGGGTGAGCAGGAGGCGTCCGGTGGACGGGGACAACGTCGCCGCGGCGACGCGGCCGTCGGTGTCCGTGGTCACGCCGACCAGGGCGTCCGCGGCGAGGACGGGGCCCGACTCGGTCCACCAGGCACCCGCCGTCTCGTCCTCCGTGGGATAGGCGGCGAAGGCCACGTGTCCGGCCGCCGAACGCTGCGCCAGCAGCGTGCAGTCGTGGCCGTCGAGCACGCAACGGAGGGCGGCGACCGGGCCGGGGCCCGCGGCGGGGAGCAGGGCGATCGGCTTGCCGCCCGGGCGCCACGCGCACAGGTCGCCGGAGTCGTCCACGTAGAACAGGGTGGTGCTGCCGGGCGAGGTGGCCAGGGCGCAAAGGGTGCCCGGGCGGACCGGGGTCGGCAGCTTCTCCGTGCGGGCCGGTGCGCCGCCCGGCTTCTCCTGACGCCAGTGCTGAACGCCGTCGGGCACGGCCGCGTACAGCTCGACCAGGCCGGACTCGCCGGTGACCGCGGCCAGACCGTCCTCGTGGACGCGATGGCCCTTCAGGTCCCGCCAGGGTTCCCAGCCGCCCGTGGTCTGCTGGGCCCGCATGCTGACGCCGCTGCCCCCGTTGCGGACGAAGACGTGGGCGCGCCCGTCCGCGTCGACCGCCACCGCCGGTGTGCCGGTGCGCCCGCCCGTCCGGTTCGGGTGCCCGATCGGGTGCCAGTCCAGGGCGGCGAGCCGAGGCCGGAAGTGGGTCGTGTGGACCAGGGTCGACGTCCCGTCGGCGGTGGGCCGCCAGGAGACGAGATGGGCGTAGGCGTCGGCACCCTGTCCGACCGCGCAGTCCGGGTGCGGCCTTGGTTCACCGCCGACCCGGCGGGGTGCGTCCCACGGGCCGCCGGGCCACTGTTCGGCCCGGCAGAGGGTGGCGTCGCCGGAGGGGAAGTACACGCTGAGCCGACCGTCGCGGCCGCGCAGAAGCCAGTCGCCGTTCACGCCCTCACTCTAAGCCGGACGCGTCATCGTTCCAGGCCCGGCCCCCGGTCACGCCGGTCGTCCGACCTGGCCGTACCGGCACTCGGGGCGCCGTGCCACCCTGATCGCATGGACGACACTTCTGCCCTGCTCGTGATCGTCGACGCCGCGAACGTGGTCGGGTCGGTCCCCGACGGGTGGTGGCGGGACCGGAAGGGGGCGACCGAGCGGCTGCGGGACCGGATGGCCGCCGAGGGGCTGCCCGGCCGTCCGGGACCCGTGGAGATCCTGCTCGTCGTCGAGGGCGGGGCCCGCGGGGTCGAATCCGTGCCCGGTGTACGGGTGGAGTCGGCGGTGGGCAGCGGCGACGACCGGATCGTCGAGCTGGTCGAGCAGGCTGGCCCGCGGCCCGCCCTCGTCGTCACGGCCGACCGGGAACTGCGGCGGCGGGTCGGCGAGTTGGGTGCCGAGGTCACCGGGCCGCGGACGGTGCGCGGATAGCGCGCGCCGCTGCCGGACCGCGGGCGGTGCGCGGCCGGCGTGCCGCCGCCGGGCCTGGGCCCGGCCTCGCGGTCAGGGGGCGCCGGTGCCCGGGGTCCTGGAGGTGGCGGACTGGTCGCCGCGGGCCAGGCGGCTGTGGGTGCGGCCGTAGAGGAAGTAGACGACGAAGCCTGCCGCCATCCAGATGGCGAACCGCACCCAGGTCTCGGCGGGCAGGTTCAGCATCAGCCACAGGGAGGCGCAGACCGAGAGGATCGGGAGGAACGGCACCCAGGGCGTGCGGAAGGCGCGGGGCAGGTCGGGCCGGGTCCTGCGGAGGATGATCACGCTGAGCGCCACGACGACGAACGCGAACAGCGTGCCGATGTTCACCAGCTCGGCCAGGATGCTCAGGCTGGTGAAGCCGGCGACGACGGCGATGACCACGCCGAGCAGGATCGTCGGGCGGTAGGGGGTGCGGAAGCGCGGGTGGGTGTGGGAGAAGAAGCGGGGCAGCAGGCCGTCCCGACTCATCGCGAAGAAGACGCGGGCCTGGCCCAGGAGCAGGATCATGCACACCGTGGTGAGGCCGACGGCGGCGCCGAAGCTGATCAGGCCCGCGAACCAGGGGTGCCCGGTGGACTTGAAGGCGTCCGCGAGTGGGGCGTCCACGGACAGCGAGCTGTACTTCTGCATGCCGGTCACCACGATCGACACGGCGACGTACAGGGCCGTGCAGATGACGAGCGAGCCGAGGATGCCGCGCGGCACGTCCCGCTGCGGATGACGGGTCTCCTCGGCGGCGGTGGCCACGACGTCGAAGCCGATGAAGGCGAAGAAGACGACGGACGCGGCGGTGAAGATGCCCATGACGCCGAAGTCGGACGGCGCCCAGCCGAACATCAGTTGGATGAGCGGTGCCTGGAGGTTGCCGCCCGCGGCGACCGGCTGCTCCTTGGGGATGAACGGGTCGTAGTTGGCGCCCTTGATGAAGAAGGCGCCGGCGACGATGACGATGAGGACGACCGCCACCTTGACGGCGACGACCACCGAGGTGACCCGGGCGGAGAGTTTCATGCCGAGGACGAGGATGGCGGTGAGGACCAGGACGAGCAGGGCGGCGAGGATGTCGAAGCCGAAGCCGGTGGCGGCGTCCCGGCCGCTGATCACCTCCGGCAGGTGCCAGCCCGCGTTGTCGAGCAGTGAGTGGATGTAGCCGGACCAGCCGACGGCGACCACCGCCGTGCCGAGCGCGAGCTCCAGCACCAGGTCCCAGCCGATGATCCAGGCGGGGAACTCCCCCAGTGAGGCGTAGGAGAAGGTGTACGCCGATCCGGCGACGGGAACCGTAGAGGCGAACTCGGCGTAGCAGAGGGCGGCGAGGGCGCAGACCGCACCGGCGATGACGAACGACACGGAGACGGCGGGCCCCGCGGTGTCCTTGGCGGCCGTGCCGGTGAGGACGAAGATGCCGGTGCCGATGATCACGCCGACGCCGAACACCGTCAGGTCGAGGGCGGACAGGGATTTACGCAGCGCGTGCTCGGGTTCCTCGGTGTCCTTGATCGACTGTTCGACGTTCTTCGTCCGGAACAGCGTGTTGCTCACGGGCCTACCTCCCACGCTTGTCGCCTCGACATGGCTCGACATGATCGAGAGGGCTGGGGATGCGTATGCCCCGGCACAGGCAGGTTCACGCAGCAGGGCCGGTTCCGCCACCCGTAGGAGGTGACGGAACCGGCCCGTTCCGGGATGGGTCGGATGCCGGCCCACACCGAGGTCCGTGCCCGGTCAGGACCGTGGTCCGTGCCCGGTCAGGACCATGGTCCGTGCCCGGCCGGGACGGCGCTCCGTGCTCGGTCCGGAGGGCCTGACGGCCGTCCGGCCCTCCCGCCTAGTCGCGGGCCGGCTGCACCGCCGAGTCGACCTCGGCGGCCGTCCGCTCGAACCGGCCGTCGAGCCGGGAGACCAGGCCGGTGACCTGACGGGCGATGTCGGGCGCGGTCAGCCCGATCTCCGCCATGACCTCGGCGCGCGAGGCGTGGTCGAGGAAACGGGGCGGGATGCCGAAGTCGCGCAGCGGCACGTCGACGCCCGCGTCGCGCAGCGCCTGGGCGATCGTGGAGCCGACCCCGCCGACGCGGGAGTTGTCCTCGACGGTGACGACCACGCGGTGCCGTTCGGCGAGCGGGGCCATGGCCTCGTCGACGGGCTTGACCCAGCGCGGGTCGACCACGGTGGTGGAGATGCCCTGTTTGTCCAGGAGTGTCGCGATCTCCAGGCACATGGGGGCGAGCGCCCCGACGGAGACCAGCAGGACGTCCGGGGTGCCGGTGCCCGGCTCGCGCAGCACGTCCATGCCGCCGACACGGCCCACGGCGGGTACGGCGGGGCCGACGGCGCCCTTGGAGAAACGCACGACGGTCGGGGCGTCCTTCACCTCTACGGCCTCGCGCAGCTGGGCG
Organism: Streptomyces sp. NPDC003393; assembly: GCF_053589015.1. Classification (NCBI taxonomy): domain Bacteria; kingdom Bacillati; phylum Actinomycetota; class Actinomycetes; order Kitasatosporales; family Streptomycetaceae; genus Streptomyces; species Streptomyces sp. NPDC003393. Next base: position 19,844 of record NZ_JBSFRB010000021.1, read on the forward strand.
CGGACCTGGTCGGCGTCGCGGGGCGCGGCCAGGCGCAGGCCCGGGACGACCTGGAGGATGGACATGTCCCACATGCCGTTGTGGGAGGCGCCGTCGGTGCCGGTGATGCCGGCCCGGTCCAGGACGAAGGTGACGCCGCACTTGTGCAGGGCCACGTCCATCAGCACCTGGTCGAAGGCGCGGTTGAGGAAGGTGGCGTAGACGGCGAAGACCGGGTGCACACCGGCGTGGGCGAGGCCGGCCGCGGAGACGGCGGCGTGCTGCTCGGCGATGCCGACGTCGTAGACCCGGTCGGGGAAGGCCTTGGCGAACCTGTCCAGCCCCACCGGCTGGAGCATGGCGGCCGTGATGGCCACGATGTCCCGGCGCTCCTTGCCGAGCTTGACCATCTCCTCGCCGAAGACGCTCGTCCAGTCGGCGCCCGAGGTGGCGATGGGCAGGCCCGTGTCGGGGTGGATCTTGCCGACGGCGTGGAAGCGGTCGGCCTCGTCCTGGAGGGCGGGCTGGTAGCCGCGGCCCTTCTCGGTGAGGCAGTGCACGATCACGGGGCCGCCGAAGCGCTTGGCGCGGGTCAGCGCGGACTCCAGAGCCTCGATGTCGTGGCCGTCGATCGGGCCGACGTACTTCAGGCCGAGGTCCTCGAACATGCCCTGCGGGGCGATGAAGTCCTTGAACCCCTTCTTCGCGCCGTGCAGCGTCTCGTACAGGGGCCGTCCGACGACCGGGGTGCGCTCCAGGAGCTCCTTCGTGCGGGCGAGGAAGCGCTCGTAGCCGTCGGTGGTGCGCAGGGTGGCGAGGTGGTTGGCCAGGCCGCCGATGGTGGGCGCGTAGGAGCGCTCGTTGTCGTTGACGACGATGACGAGCGGGCGGTCCTTGGCGTCGGCGATGTTGTTCAGCGCCTCCCAGGCCATGCCGCCGGTCAGCGCGCCGTCGCCGATGACCGCGACGACGTGGCTGTCGCGCTCGAGGATCTGGTTGGCCTTGGCGATGCCGTCGGCCCAGCCGAGGACGGTCGAGGCGTGGCTGTTCTCGATCACGTCGTGCTCGGACTCGGCCTGGGAGGGGTAGCCGGACAGGCCGCCCTTCATCTTGAGCTTCGAGAAGTCCTGCCGGCCGGTGAGCAACTTGTGCACGTAGGACTGGTGGCCCGTGTCCCACAGCACCTTGTCCTTGGGCGAGTGGAAGACGCGGTGCAGGGCGATGGTCAGCTCCACCACACCGAGGTTGGGACCGAGGTGTCCGCCGGTCTTGGAGACCGCGTCGACGAGAAAGGTCCGGATCTCCTCTGCCAGCTGATCCAGCTCCTCCAGGCTGAGCCGGTCCAGATCGCGCGGTCCCCTGATGCGGGTCAGCAGCGGCACCCGTGCCTCCTTGCAGTAGAGCTGATCGAGCTTTCGCCGGGCTCGACGAGTCTAATGTTCCGCCCGAGCGGCCGGTGCGCGGGCGGTGGGTCGTAGCCCGAACGGCTGTACCCCACCGAAACCGGCTCCGGTGCGCGTGGCCGTGGCGGCCGGAAAACGCGGGCCCACCCCCGGGGGACGCGCCGCGGCGGCCGCCGAGGTGCCGGTCGCGCCCCCTGGACACGGCTGTGCCCGGCACCTGTGTCGGTGCCGGGCACGGCCCTGTGGTCTGCCGGTCACGCGGTCACAGCACCCTCACGGGTCCCGGGACCGGTCGGCCGGTCGGCCTGCCGACCGCCGTCAGGCGCGGCCGGCCGTCTTCTGCGTCTTGCGGGTGACCGCGTCGATGACGACGGTCGCCAGCAGGACACCACCGGTGATCATGTACTGGACCGGGGAGGCGATGCCCTCCAGCGCCAGGCCGTACTGGATCGAGACGATCACCAGCACGCCCAGGAGCGCGTTCCAGGTGCGGCCACGGCCACCGAAGAGGGACGTACCGCCGATCACGGCCGCCGCGATCGCGTTCATCAGCAGGTCACCGCCGCCGGCGCCCTGGTTGGCGGAGGCGATCTTGGAGGCGATGAACAGACCGCCTATGGCCGCGAAGGTGCCGGAGATCGCGAAGACCGAGATCCGGACCATTTCCACGTTGATACCGGCACGGCGGGAGGCCTCGACGCTGCCGCCGAGCGCGAAGACCTTGCGGCCGTAGGGGGTGCGGCGCAGCACGAAGTCGGTGAGGAACAGCATCGCGACGAAGACCAGCACGGCCAGCGGCAGGCCCTTGTACTGGTTGAAGACGATCGCCGCGGCGAAGGAGACGATGCCCAGCAGCGCGGTGCGCAGCAGGGTCTCGCTCAACGGCTTGGACGGCACACCGGCGGCCTCGCGGCGCTTGTTGCCGAAGAAGGCGCTGAGGAAGTACAGCACGGTCACCGCGACGGCGAGCCCGTAGGCGGCGGCCACGTCGGAGAAGTAGTAGCTGGTCAGCTTGGCGACCAGGCCGTCGCTGTTGAGGTTGATCGTGCCGTTGTCGCCCAGGATCTTGAGCATGAAGCCGTTCCAGAACAGCAGGCCGGCCAGGGTGACGGCGAACGCCGGCACACCGATCTTCGCGAAGAAGAAGCCCTGGATGGCACCGGCGACCGTTCCGGTGAGGATGGCCAGCACGAGGGCCAGCACCTCGTTCATGCCATGGGTGATGTTCAGCACCGCGAAGGTGGCGCCCGCGACACCGGAGAGCGAACCGACCGACAGGTCGATCTCGCCCAGCAGCAGGACGAACACGATACCGACGGCGATCATGCCCGTGCCGACCATGGCGACGGAGATGTCGGAGAGGTTGCCCGCGGTGAGGAAGTTGGAGTTCAGGCTCTGAAAGATGATCCAGATGATTGCCAGGCCGACGACGACCGGGATGGAGCCCAGGTCACCGGCCTTCATCTTGCGCTTGAACTCGGTGATGTAGCCCGCGAAACCCTGTTCGCGCACCAGCAGTCGGGGGTCCACGACGGTGGCGGCGCCGGCCGCCGCCTCGGGGTTCTCCACGACGTGGTCCTCGGCGGGCGTGGAGGTCTTGTCGATGCTCACTTCTTGATCTCCCCATTGGTGCGCGCCGCACGACGGGTCACGGCGTTGTCCGTGGCGCCGGTGATGGCGGAGATGATCTCTTCCTGCGAGGTCGACTTGACCTCGAAGACGCCGTTGTTGCGTCCCAGACGCAGGACGGCCACCTTGTCCGCCACGGCCTTGACGTCGGCCATGTTGTGGCTGATGAGGATCACGGCGTGGCCGCGCTCACGCAGCCGCTCGACCAGGTCGAGCACCTGGGCGGTCTGCTCGACGCCGAGGGCGGCGGTGGGCTCGTCGAGGATCACCAGCTTGGGCTCGCCGAGCATGGACCGGGCGATGGCCACGACCTGGCGCTGACCGCCGGAGAGCGAGGCGATCGGGATGCGGACGCTGGGGATGCGGATCGAGAGCTGGTCCAGCAGCTCTCGCGAGCGCCGCTCCATCTCCACCTCGTCCAGGACGCCGCGGCGGCGGATCTCCCGGCCCAGGTACAGGTTGCCGACGACATCGATGTTGTCGCACAGCGCGAGGTCCTGGTACACCGTCGCGATGCCCAGGTTCTGGGCGTCGTGCGGCTTGTTGACCTGGACGGCCTTGCCGTCCCACTCGATGACGCCCTCATCGATGGGGTGCACGCCGGCGATCGTCTTGACCAGCGTGGACTTTCCGGCGCCGTTGTCGCCGACCAGGGCGACCACCTCACCGGCGTGGACCTCAAGCTCTACGTCGGTGAGCGCCTGGACGGCACCGAACCGCTTGGAGACCCCGCGCAACGCCAGCACGGGCGTAGCGGACACGTGAACCATCTCCTTCGCCGCCTGACCCGGCGGGAGGTTGTGCAGGAATGCTGGGTGGGTGGGTTGGGAGCAACCCGCGGGTGTTCCGTCCGGCGCCCCGGCGAGCTTGCGGGGCTGTCTGTGCGCGGGGCACCGGCGGAGCGTTGGGGCGTCTTCCGTGGCCGGGGAGTCCGAGGTGGGCTCCCCGGGCGGGAAGGCGCGTCGAGCCGTCGCCTACTGCAGGCCGGCCGCGGCGCAGGCCGCCTTGTACTGCGGCGTGCAGATCTCGCTGATCTTGTAGATGCCGTCCTTGATGACGGTGTCCTTGATGTTCGCCTTGGTCAGCGAGACGACCGGCACGATGACCGACGGGATGGCCTTGTCGGTCGGGCTGTCGACCTTGTCCTTGGCGACCGAGTCGAGGGACTTGCCCTGGGCGAGGTCGACGGCCATCTCCGCGGCGACGTTGGCCTCCTGCGGGTAGGGCTTGTAGACGCTCATGTACTGGTCACCGGCGAGGATGCGCTGGACGCCCGCGAGTTCGGCGTCCTGTCCGGTGACCGGGATGTTCTTCAGACCGGCGGCCTTGAGGGCGGTGATGATACCGCCGGCCATGCCGTCGTTGGCGGAGTAGACGCCGATGATGTTCTTCTTGCCGATCGAGGAGATGGCGCCTTCCATGTTGGCGTTGGCGTTCTCCGGCTTCCACTCCTTGGTGTCGTACTCCTTGCCGATGTTCACCTTGCCGTCCAGCACCGAGTGGGCGCCGTCCTTGAACTGCTTGGCGTTCGGGTCGGTGGCCGAGCCGTTCATCATGACGATCTTGCCGGACTTGGCCTTGGAGCCCAGCGCCTTGAGCAGCGCCTCGCCCTGGGCCTTGCCGACGGAGACGTTGTCGAACGAGGTGTAGGCGTCGATCGGGCCCTGCGCCAGCCGGTCGTAGGCGACGACCGGGATGCCGGCGTCCTTCGCCTTCTGCACCGAGTTCTTGATGGCCGCGGCGTCCACGGCGTCGACGATCAGCACGTCCACCTTGTTGGTGATCATGGTGTCGACCTGCTGGTTCTGCAGGGTGGCGTCCTGCTTGGCGTTGGCGTAGACGACCTTGCCCTTGCCGTTGGTCAGCTCCGCGACCTTCTTCTCGATCAGCGGGCGGTCGAGCTTCTCGTAGCGGGCGGTCTGGTTCTCCGGCAGGAGCAGACCGACCTTGATGTCGTCGCCCTTCTTCTCGCTGCTGGAGGACGACTTCGCGGAGTCGCCACCGGACTCCTTGGCGCTGCCGCAAGCGGCGAGCGAGACGGCCATGGCACCAGCAGCAACGGCAAAGGCCGCACGACGCATACGCGTGTTCACTTCTTCAAACCTCCCTGACGAGGCCGCGTCGTTGCGGCCGAGGTGGCTGGAAGTCAACTCGGCCACACGTGCGACGTCAAGAAGTAAATCCTTAACGAGATGGCAACGGTGCCATCCGTTCTCTAAGTGAAGGCAGGAGCGGCCACGTGCAGAGTGCCGGGCGTGTTCCCGTCCAAAAGGGTGGAATCGCCCATCTCGCTGAGCGCCAGGGCAAGCGCCCCGAGCACCTCCGCGCGGCCGCCAAGTGCCCCTGGAAGAATAGACAGTTGGCGCGCGGCACTGGGGATGGCATAGCGCCCCACGGACTCCCTGATCGGGCCGAGCACGAGCTCGCCGGCCTCCGCGAGATCACCGCCGAGAACCACCCGGCTCGGGTTGAGCAGATTGCAGAGATTGGCGACTCCACTGCCGACGTGGCGGCCGACGTCGGCGATCACCCGACGACAGCCCGGGTCACCGTCCCGCGCCAGCCGTACGACGCCTTCCATGGTCAGGTCGAGGCCGTGACTGGGCTGGAGCAGCGGCAGGACGTACCGTGCGGACGTGAAGGTCTCCAGACAGCCACGGTTTCCGCAGCGGCAGACCGGGCCGGATTCATCCAGTGTAATATGTCCGATTTCGCCCGCTGTGCCGCCGGGGCCTCGGTAGATCTTCCCGTTGATGACCAGGCCGGCGCCCACACCGCTGGCGATCTTGATGTAGGCCAGGTCGCGCACTCCGCGCCCGCTGCCCCACACCAGCTCGCCGAGCGCGCCGAGGTTGGCGTCGTTGTCCACATGCACCGGCACGCCGAGCCGCCCCCGCAGCTCCTCGGCGGGCTTGATGCCGGCCCAGCCGGGCAGGATGGCCGTGGAGCCGAGCGTGCCGGACTCCACGTCGATCGGGCCGGGCACACCCAGGCCCACCCCGGCGATCTTGGAGCGGTCCACCCCGGTGGCCGCGATCAGCCGGTTGACCAGCTCTTCCGCGCGGTCGAAGCCCTGCACCCAGGAGGCGTCCACGTCCAGCGGCGCGGACTCCTCGGCGAGCACCTGGTGGGCGAGGTTCCCGATCGCGACCCGCAGATGCGCGTGCCCGAAGTCGACGCCGATCACGATGCCGGCGTCACCGCTCAGGGACACGCTGCGGGCCCGGCGGCCGCCCGCTGACGTGGGTGTGACCTGGACCGTTCCGCCGTCCTTCAGCTCACGCACGATGTTGGAGACCGTTGCCGCGGACAGACCGGTGGTCCGCGCGATCTCCGCCTGCGTGAGGGAACCGGCAAGACGCACGGCACGTACGACCCGCTCCAGGTTGGCTCGGTGCAGCGACGACTGCGACCCTGGAGTCTCCACGACGACCTCCTGAGCGCGGGGCCGCTCCGGTGAGGCCCCGTCTATCCAACAAGTGAACTCTAAGATGAGCCGTTCGGGTCGCCTCCCGTCAAGAGGTTGAACGGTTTCCGGGTGCATGGACACATACATGCACGCCGCTCCCAGCGGGGGGAGCGGCGTGCGGGCGGCGGTGGGCGTCAGCGGAAGGTGCCCTGTGACACCGAACCGGCGATCCGCCGCTGGAAGACGCAGTACACGATCAGTACGGGCACCACCGTGATCACGATCGCTGCGAACAGCGCGCCGTAATCGATGTCGTAGACCTGCGAGGACGCGTAGGCGGCCATGCCCTGGGTGAGGACCCAATTGTCCTGGTCGGTGTTGAGCGCCACCGGCAGCAGGAACTGGTTCCACAGGCCCAGGAAGTTGAAGATCGCCACCGCCGCCATGCCCGGACGGGCCATCGGCAGCATCACCTGGAAGAATGCCCGCCAGTCCCCGGCACCGTCGATCAGCGCGGCCTCGTACACGTCGTGCGGCAGCGACCGGAAGAACGAATAGAGGAAGAACATCGTGAACGGCAGCGCGAACGCGACATAGGTGAGGATCAGCCCGAGACGCGTGTTCAGCAGCCCGAAGTTCTGCAACTGGAAGAAGAGCGGAACGATCGCGAGGAAGACCGGGAAAGTCAGGCCGGCGAGCATCACGTAGTAGATCAGCCGGCGGCCGGGGAACTGGAACCGGGCGAGAATGTAGGCGCACATCGCGCCGAGCAGCATCACCAGGATCAGTGCCGAGACCACGACGATCACGGAATTCAGGAAGTACCTTCCGATGTTCGCGTCGGTCCACGCGTGCGCGTAGTTCTCGATCCGCCAGTGATCCGGCAGTGAGAACGGCGACGAAAGGATCTCGCTGGTCGATTTGAACGACGACAGCAGCACCCACAGCATGGGCACGATCACGATCACGGACCACAGGATCAGCAGGGCGTGCGAGATCGCCGCGAATCTGCGGTCGCTGCTCGCGGCGATGCGCGTCAGCTTCCGGTCGCTCGCCGGTTTCGGGGCACTGGCCGGCTTCCGGTCGGCGGCAATGGCGGTCACCGGGCACCTCCCTTGGCTGCGGCACGCCGAATCCTGGACCCAGGTGCTTTCCTCTTGCTCTCACCCTCGCCGCCGCCCGTGAGACGGTTGACGAGGAACACCAGCGCCGCGAACACCAGGGTGACGACGGCGAGGACGACGCCCATCGCGGTGGCGTAGCCGAACTGCTGCTTGGCGAAAGCGACGTTGAACAGACGCTGGCTGATCGTCAGGGTCGAGTTGTCCGGGCCGCCGTTCGGCACCATCGCCTGGACGTAGACGAAGGCGTCGAGGGCGGCGATGCCCAGGTAGATGTACGCCGTCTGCACGCTGTCCCGGATCGCCGGCAGGGTGATCGAAATGGTGGTGCGGAACCGGCCGGCCCCGTCGATCCTCGCCGCCTCGTACAGCTCGGCGGGAACGCCTTTGATCGCGGCGATGAAGAGCACCGCGTAGAACCCGACGAGCCCCCAGATGATGACGAACATCACGGCCGGCATCGCGGTCGCCTTCTCGCCCAGCCACGCGAACGTGTCGAACTGGTCGAGGCCGAGGCCGGTGAGGACGCCGTTGAGCAGGCCGGCGTTCGGGTCGTACATCTGCGCCCAGATCAGACCGACGATGATCGCCGGCACGACGTAGGGGAAGAACGAGATGATCCGGTAGAACGACGCTCCCCGGATCCCTCGGACGGGGCCCTTGCTGGGCCCGCCCAGGGTGATGGCCACGGCGACCCCCAGGGCGAGCGTCAGCGTCACCAGCGGCACGAAGACCGCGAGGAGTGCGACGTTGCGCAACGCCTTCAGGAAGACGTCGTCCTGGAACATCTTCGTGAAGTTGTCGAAGCCGACGAAGTTGTAGTCCGGGCTGAAGCCGCGCCAGTCGGTCATCGCCCAGAAGATCGCCTGGCCGAACGGGATCAGGACGAAGATCACGAAGATGGCCAGCGGGACGCCGAGGAAAGCAAGGAAGAACGTCACCCGGTCGAACGTGAGCTTGCGGCGCCGTGGCCGCCCGCCGCGAGCGGCCGGCTCGGGCCGGCTGCTCGCGGTTTCGGCAGTGGGGATCGTGTCTTTCATCGCGGTGCTAGCTGACCTTGACCTTGTCGACGGAGTCGTCTTCCCGGACCTTGTCAGAGATCTTCTGCAGAGCCGCGGTCAGCCCCTTGCCGTCGAGGTCGCCGGCGAGGAACGAGTTCCACGGCACCAGCTGGTCGGTGTTCAGCCCGTAGGTCTCGACGAACATGTAGTTGAAGATGTTGGTGCCCGCGGCCTCCAGCATCTTCGTCTGCGAGACGAGGGCCGTCGATCCGTAACCGTCGGCGGGCACGGTGCCCTTGACGATCGTCGGGGCCAGCTTCGTCTTGGAGAAGTTGGCGGCCGCCTTCTCCGACAGCATCGCCCGCAGCACTTCCTTGCCGCCGGCCGGGTTCTTGCCCTGCTTGGGCACGATGAACGGCTCGCCGGCGGCCGCGCGGAGCGACTCGTAGGGCAGCGCCGGCTTGTCGGTGAGCGTCATCGACGGGAATCCGGTCATCTGGAAGTCCGCCTTGGTGGCCTTCTTCATCTCGTTCTCGATCCAGCCACCAGACGGGTAGAGCAGCGCCTTCTGGTCGTTGCTCCAGATCGCCTGCGCCTTCTGGAACTGGGTGCCGGAGCCACCGGGCACGAACATCTTCTCCTTGACCATGGTCTCCATGACCTTGATGACGCCCTGGATGGCCGGGTGCGACCAGCAGCCCTTCTCCAGGTTCTCCAGGCCGAGCCGGACCTCGTCGCCGCCCTCCTTGATCGCCGAGTCGATCAGGAGCGTGCGGTAGTAGGTCGCCGCCTCCTTGCCGTGGACGAAGAGGTACTTGCCCTTCTTCTTCGCCTTCTGACCGAGGTCGAGCGCCTCGTCCCAGGTCTTCGGCGGGGTCCAGTTGTTCTCCTCGAAGAGCGTCTTCGAGTACCAGACGCCGTACACGGTCATCACGTAGTTGAGCGCGACGAACTTGTCCCTGAACGTACCGGGGACCTTGACGCCGGGGTAGACGATGTCGGCGATCTTCTTGCCTTCGTAGGTGTTGGCCTCGAAGAGGTCGTCGAGCTCCTCCAGCTGGTCAAGGATGCCGAGGAAGCCGATCTGGTCCTCACCGGAGTTGTCGATCAGGTCCGGCGGGTTGCCCCCGACGAAGCGGGGCTGGAGCTCGGGGGCGATGTCGACGACCGGCTTGACCTGGACCTTGAGGCCCTTGACCTGGCTGCCGAGCACCTGGTTGGTGTAGTCGACGTAGTCGGTGCCGTAGCCGCCGTCGAAGATGGCCGCTTCGACCGTGGAGTTCGCGGCGGCACCGAACGGGTTCGTGGCGCTCTTCTCGCCCTTCGGGCCCCCGGAGCTGTCGTTGTCCTTGCTGGAGGGAGAGCTGCACGCGACCGCGAACGAGCCCATCGCCGCGGTGGCGATGGCCCCGCGAAGGAGCGTCCGCCTGTCAAGGGAGCCGGCACGAATGGTCATCTCTGCATCCTCACTGATCGATCGGATCTGTACGGGTGTGCTGCGTGTGCGCCCGCCGTGGCCGGACCGGTTTTGCGCCGGCCACACGTGGGGCGTTGTCGCCGTCGTCTCGGAGCCGCGGTGCGGCGCCGGTGATCAGCTGAGCGATGCCGGCATAACAGTCGCCGAAGCCGGAGCGGCGGTCGCGCTCCGCCTGATCAGATCGCGATGGCCTACGCCGGTGGTGGATGCCATGCTCAAGTCCTCGCCTTCTCCAGGACTCAGGCGGTGAACCGGATCCTTCCCGGCACCGCGTTCGGGTCAAGCTGGGTCGTGCAGGAAGTGCGGTGATGCTGGACGTTCTCGGTGATACGTCGATGATGATCGGGTGCTGTGAAGATGCCCCGGAGTGCCGACAGGTATAGTCCACTTCCCGCCAACGGAGCAAGATCGAATGCAAGGTTCGCCGCCGGTCTTTTCCGAGTTGAGACCTCGCGGAAATATGAGTCACCTGTGGCCCCCTTGAGGGAAATATCCCGGACTTCGCGCCCGAATGCCACACACAACACCCTTGACACCACTGGTCACTTGACTCCCTACTGGAGCTTGCGCCGAATTTGACAACGTTGTCCGGCGCGGGAGAACCAGGGAGGGTGCCCTCGTATGCAGCGCAGAGCACGGCACAGATGGAGCCCGGCGGTCGTTCTGGCGGCCGCCTTTGTCATGGCCGCAGGTTCCCAGGGGGCGGCGATCGCCCTGCCCGGCAAGGCCCCGTCCGCCGCAACGGAGTTCACGTCCTCGTTCGAGGCCGGCGACCCGGCACCGGACTGGCTGAACACGGTCGACACCGCGCCGGACGGCGGCAAGCGCGCCTCGGGCGTGGACGGCGGCTACAGCACCGGCATTCCCGGCAACGTGGACGACCATGTCACCGACCTGCGGGCCAGCGGGGAGAACACGGGCAGCGGTGAGGTCAAGGAGAACCTCGTCGACGGCGAGTCGGGCACCAAGTGGCTGACGTTCGAGCCCACCGGCTGGGTCGAGTTCGACTTCGACAGACCAGTCAAGATCACTCGATACGCCCTCACGTCCGCCAACGACTTCGCCGAGCGCGACCCGAAGGACTGGACCCTCCAGGCGTCCACCGACGGCAAGGACTGGAAGACCGTCGACACCCGCTCCGGCGAGTCGTTCCCCGAACGGTTCCAGACCAAGACGTACGACCTGGCCGAACCGGCCGAATACCAGCACTTCCGGCTGGACATCACGAAGAACAACGGCGCCTCGAACATAGTCCAGCTCGCCGACGTGCAGTTCTCCACCGGCGACGGCGACGGGACGGTCCCGCAGGACATGCTCTCCCTCGTCGACCGCGGCCCGAGCGGCTCGCCGACCGCGAAGTCCGGGGCCGGCTTCACGGGCAGGCGGGCGCTGCGCTACGCCGGCCGGCACACGGCCCAGGGGCGGGCGTACTCGTACAACAAGGTCTTCGACGTCGACGTCAAGGTCTCTCGCGACACCCAACTGTCGTACCGCATCTACCCGTCGATGGCGGACGGCGACCGCGACTACGACGCCACCAACGTCGCCGTGGACCTGGCCTTCACCGACGGCACGTACCTGAGCCGGCTGGGCGCCACCGACCAACACGGTTTCGCCCTCAGCCCGCAGGGGCAGGGCGCGGCCAAGACGCTCTACGTCAACCAGTGGAACAACGTCGTCTCGCGCATCGGCTCGGTCGCGGCCGGCAAGACCATCGACCGGATCCTGCTCGCCTACGACTCCCCCACCGGCCCGGCGAAGTTCCGCGGCTGGCTGGACGACGTGTCGATCAAGCGCGCGGCCCCCGAGCGGCCGAAGGCGCACCTGGCGGACTACGCGCTGACCACCCGCGGCACCAACTCCAGCGGCAGTTTCTCGCGCGGCAACAACTTCCCCGCGACCGCCCTGCCGCACGGCTTCAACTTCTGGACGCCGGTGACCAACGCCTCCTCGCTGAGCTGGCTGTACGAGTACGCGCGTGCGAACAACACCGACAACCTGCCGACGATCCAGGCGTTCAGCGTCAGCCACGAGCCGAGTCCGTGGATGGGCGACCGGCAGACGTTCCAGGTGATGCCGTCCGCCGCCGCCGGCATCCCGGACACCGACCGCACCGCCCGCGCCCTCGCCTTCCGGCACGAGAACGAGACCGCGCGCCCCTACTACTACGGCGTGACGTTCGAGAACGGCCTCAAGGCCGAGATGGCCCCGACCGACCACGCCGCCGCCCTGCGCTTCACCTACCCGGGCGACGACGCGAGCGTCCTCTTCGACAACGTCACCGACCAGGCCGGCCTGACCCTGGACAAGGAGCACGGGATCGTCACCGGCTACTCGGACGTGAAGTCCGGGCTGTCGACCGGCGCCACCCGCCTCTTCGTCTACGGCGTCTTCGACAGGCCGGTGAAGGAGGGCTCCGCCAGTGGCGTCAAGGGCTACCTGCGCTTCGACGCGGGCAAGGACCACGCCGTCACCCTGCGCCTGGCCACCTCGCTCATCAGCGTCGACCAGGCCGAGGACAACCTGCGCCAGGAGATCCCGGACGGGACGTCCTTCGACGCCGTCAAGGCGCACGCCCGGCACACCTGGGACAAGCTGCTCGGCAAGGTCGAGGTCCAGGGCGCCACGCCGGACCAGCTGACCACCCTGTACTCCAGCATGTACCGGCTGTACCTGTACCCGAACTCGGGCTTCGAGAAGGTCGACGGGAAGTACCGGTACGCCTCGCCGTTCTCGCCGATGCCCGGCCAGGACACGCCGACGCACACCGGCGCGAAGATCGTCGACGGCAAGGTGTACGTCAACAACGGCTTCTGGGACACCTACCGGACCACCTGGCCGGCGTACTCACTGCTGACGCCCTCCCAGGCCGGTGAGATGGCCGACGGGTTCGTGCAGGGGTACAAGGACGGCGGCTGGACCTCTCGCTGGTCCTCCCCCGGCTACGCGGACCTGATGACGGGCACCTCCTCGGACGTGGCCTTCGCCGACGCCTATGTCAAGGGCGTCCCCATGGACGCGAAGGCGGCGTACGACGCGGCCGTGAAGAACGCCACGGTCGTGCCCCCGTCCTCGGGCGTGGGCCGCAAGGGCATGAGCACCTCCCCCTTCCTCGGCTACACCAGCACCTCGACCGGCGAGGGCCTGTCCTGGGCGATGGAGGGCTATGTCAACGACTACGGCATCGCGCAGATGGGACTGGCCCTCTACAAGAAGACGGGCGAGAAGCGCTACCAGGAGGAGTCGCAGTACTTCCTCAACCGGGCCCAGGACTATGTGAAGCTGTTCGACCCGAAGGCGGGCTTCTTCCAGGGCCGGGACGCCAAGGGCAACTGGCGCGTCGACTCCGCCAAGTACGACCCGCGCGTGTGGGGCTACGACTACACGGAGACCGACGGCTGGGGCTACGCCTTCACCGCCCCGCAGGACAGCCGGGGCCTGGCCAACCTCTACGGGGGCCAGAAGGCCCTCGGGGACAAGCTCGACACCTACTTCTCCACCCCGGAGACGGCGTCCTCGGAGTTCGCCGGCTCCTACGGCGGGATCATCCACGAGATGACCGAGGCGCGGGACGTGCGGATGGGCCAGTACGGCCACTCCAACCAGGTCGCCCACCACGTCACGTACATGTACGACGCGGCCGGCGAGCCCTGGAAGGCGCAGGCGAAGGTCCGCGAGGTGCTCTCCCGCCTCTACGTCGGCAGCGAGATCGGCCAGGGCTACCACGGCGACGAGGACAACGGCGAGCAGTCGGCCTGGTACCTCTTCTCCTCGCTGGGCTTCTACCCGCTGGTCATGGGCAGCGGCGACTACGCCATAGGTTCGCCCCTGTTCACCAAGGCGACCGTCCACCTGGAGAACGGCCACGACCTGGTGATCAAGGCGCCGAAGAACAGCGCGAAGAACATCTATGTGCAGGGTGTGCGGTTCAACGGCAAGGCCTGGAACTCGACGAACCTGCCGCACTCGCTGCTCTCCAAGGGCGGGGTCCTGGAGTTCGACATGGGCCCGCGGCCGTCGAAGTGGGGCACGGCGAAGAACGCGTCGCCCGTGTCGATCACGACCGGCGACAAGGCGCCGAGCCCGCGCTCGGACGTGCTGAAGGGTGACGGCGCGCTGTTCGACGACACCTCGTCGACGGACTCGACGGTGACCACGGTGGATCTTCCGGTGACCGGCGTCACCAAGGCCGTCCAGTACACCCTGACCTCCTCCGGTGACCACTCGAAGGCCCCGACGGGCTGGACCCTCCAGGCGTCCGCCGACGGCACGCACTGGACCACGGTGGACAAGCGCGCCGGCGAGTCCTTCGCCTGGGACAAGCAGACCCGTCCGTTCACGATCGCCGAGCCGGGCACCTACCAGAAGTACCGCCTGGTCCTGGACGGCACGGCGGCGCTGGCGGAGGTGGAGCTGCTGGCCTGACGCACATCCCGAGCAGTCGAGGGGGCGGGCCGGTCCGGGCCCGCCCCCTCGTCGTGTGCGCACGCCTGCAGGGGTGGGAGCGCTTCCGGGCGGCGGGTTCCGGTCCACCGACACTTGGGAGCGCTCCCACTTCGGGGTGAACGTAGCGCGAACCGGGGCTGCTGTAAACGGCTGGGGCACCGATCGGTGGGTCAAGGGCGCTTCGTCGCCTCGCCACTTCGGGTGACGGTACCTTCGTACGTAAGACCACGAGGCGTGACAACGTCCACACTGTCGCTCATGGGAGCAGTGATGATGACCACACCCCAGTTCGGCCCGGCCACCGAGGACACCTGGATGTTCCCGCCGGCTACCGGCTGGACCTTCGACCAGGTCAAACACCTTGAGCTGCCCTTTGACTGGGAACTTGTGGACGGAGTGATCGTGGCGTGGGGGCAGACCAACGTCTGGCACAACGAGGTACGGGACGGCATCGCCGACGCCCTCAAGGAAGCACGCGTCAAGCCCTATCGCGTTCTGACCGAGCAGTGCGTGATGGTGGACGAACGGAACACGCCCAAGCCCGATGTGATCGTCTACGACCCTCGGAAGCTGAACTTCTTCGAGGCCGCATGCATCCCCGTGGACAAGCTCGCTCTCGCCGTCGAGGTCGTCTCCCCCGGCTCCCGCCAGGACGACCGGGTGCGCAAGCCCGCGCTCTTCGCGACGTGCAAGGTCCCCTGCTACTGGCGCGTCGAACTCGACCGGGACCAGAAGCTCGCCGTGCACGAGTACTGGCTCAACGCGGACACGCGTACGTACATCCCCGCTCCGATGCACCCCGTGCACCACGAGAAGCTCGTGACCGAGGTGCCGTTCCCGGTCGAGATCGACCTGGAGGCGCTCGTCGGCTTCTGAGGCCCACGCCTTCCGGGGCCAAAGAGGAGGGCCGCACCCACGTCGCCGGGGATGCGGCCCAACTGCTCCTGCTGATCCCTTACTTGCGGATCAGGCTGCGCAGCACGTACTGCAGGATGCCGCCGTTGCGGTAGTAGTCCGCCTCACCGGGGGTGTCGATGCGGACGACCGCGTCGAACTCGACGCCGGTGTCGGTGGTGACCTTCACCGTGCGCGGGGTGCGGCCCTCGTTGAGCTCGGTGACGCCGGTGACGGAGAAGGTCTCCTCGCCGGTCAGGCCGAGGGAGGCCGCGGAGTGACCCTCCGGGAACTGGAGCGGCAGGACGCCCATGCCGATCAGGTTCGAGCGGTGGATGCGCTCGTAGGACTCGGCGATGACGGCCTTGACGCCGAGGAGCGCGGTGCCCTTGGCCGCCCAGTCGCGGGACGAGCCGGAGCCGTACTCCTTGCCGGCCAGGACGACCAGCGGGACGCCGGCGGCCTGGTAGTTCTGCGAGGCGTCGTAGATGAAGGCGACCGGGCCGCCCTCCTGCGTGAAGTCGCGGGTGTAGCCGCCCTCGGTGCCCGGCGCGATCTGGTTGCGCAGGCGGATGTTGGCGAACGTACCGCGGATCATCACCTCGTGGTTGCCGCGGCGGGAACCGTAGGAGTTGAAGTCGCGGCGCTGGATGCCGTGCTCCGTGAGGTACTGCCCCGCCGGGGTGTCCGCCTTGATGGCGCCGGCCGGGGAGATGTGGTCGGTGGTGACCGAGTCGCCCAGCTTGGCGAGCACCCGGGCGCCCGCGATGTCCTCGACCGGGGCCGGCTCCATGCCCATGCCCTCGAAGTACGGGGGCTTGCGGACGTAGGTGGACTCGGCGTCCCACTCGAAGGTGTTGCCGGTCGGGATCGGCAGCGACTGCCACTGGGCGTCACCGGCGAACACGTCGGAGTAGGACTTGGAGAACATGTCCTCGCCGATCGCGTTGGCGACGACGTCGTTGACCTCGGACTCCGAAGGCCAGATGTCCTTCAGGTACACCGGGTTGCCGTCCTGGTCGGTGCCCAGGGCCTCCTTGGTGATGTCCGTCCGCATGGAACCGGCGATCGCGTAGGCGACGACCAGCGGCGGGGACGCCAGGTAGTTCATCTTGACGTCGGGGTTGATCCGGCCCTCGAAGTTGCGGTTGCCGGACAGGACCGAGGTGACCGCGAGGTCGTGCTCGTTGACGGCCTTGGAGACCTCCTCCGGCAGCGGGCCGGAGTTGCCGATGCAGGTGGTGCAGCCGTAGCCGACGAGGTTGAAGCCCAGCTTGTCCAGGTACGGGGTCAGGCCGGCCTTGTCGTAGTAGTCCATGACGACCTTGGAGCCCGGCGCCAGGGTGGTCTTGACCCACGGCTTGCGGGTCAGGCCCTTCTCCACCGCCTTCTTGGCCACCAGCGCGGCGGCGACCATGACGTACGGGTTGGAGGTGTTGGTGCAGGAGGTGATGGCCGCGACGGTGACCGCGCCGTGGTCCAGCTCGTAGGTGGTGCCGTCGGGGGCGGTGACCGGGACCGGGTTGGACGCGGGGGCGCCGTTGGTCTGGACGGCCGGGGCGTCGGAGGCCGGGAAGGAGTCCTTGCCGGCCTCGTCGACGGTGTCGACGTAGTTGACGACGTCCAGCTTGAACTGCTCGGCGGCGTTCGCGAGGACGATGCGGTCCTGCGGGCGCTTCGGACCGGCGATGGAGGGCACGACCGTGGACAGGTCCAGCTCGAGCTTCTCGGAGTAGTCCGGCTCGGCGTTCGGGTCCAGCCAGAGGCCCTGCTCCTTGGCGTACGCCTCGACGAGCGCGAGCTGCTGCTCGGGGCGGCCGGTCAGGCGCATGTAGTTGATGGTCTCGGCGTCGATCGGGAAGATCGCGGCGGTGGAGCCGAACTCCGGCGACATGTTGCCGATGGTGGCGCGGTTGGCGAGGCTGGTCGCCGCCACGCCCTCGCCGTAGAACTCGACGAACTTGCCGACCACACCGTGCTTGCGCAGCATCTCGGTGATGGTGAGCACCAGGTCGGTGGCGGTGGTGCCGGTGGGCAGCTCGCCGGTGAGCTTGAAGCCGACGACGCGCGGGATCAGCATGGAGACCGGCTGGCCGAGCATCGCGGCCTCGGCCTCGATGCCGCCGACGCCCCAGCCCAGGACGCCGAGGCCGTTGACCATGGTGGTGTGCGAGTCGGTGCCGACCAGGGTGTCGGGGTAGGCCTTGCCGTCGCGGACCATGACGACCCGGGCGAGGTGCTCGATGTTCACCTGGTGGACGATGCCGGTGCCGGGCGGGACGACCTTGAACTCGTCGAAGGCGGTCTGGCCCCAGCGCAGGAACTGGTAGCGCTCCCTGTTCCGGCCGTACTCCAGCTCGACGTTCTGCTTGAAGGCGTCGTTGGTGCCGAACTTGTCGGCGATGACGGAGTGGTCGATGACCAGCTCGGCCGGGGCGAGCGGGTTGATCTTCGCCGGGTCGCCGCCGAGCTCCTTGACCGCCTCACGCATGGTGGCGAGGTCGACGACACAGGGCACGCCGGTGAAGTCCTGCATGATCACGCGGGCCGGCGTGAACTGGATCTCCTGCGACGGCTGGGCCTGGGACTCCCAGTTGCCGAGGGCGCGGATGTGGTCGGCGGTGATGTTCGCGCCGTCCTCGGTGCGGAGCAGGTTCTCCAGCAGGACCTTCAGGCTGTAAGGCAGTCGGGCCGAGCCCTCGACCTTGTCAAGCCGGAAGATCTCGTACGACTCGTCGCCCACCTGCAGCGTGCTGCGGGCGTCGAAGCTGTTCGCCGACACGACAGTCTCCTTCATTGATGTGCGCGTACCACCACGATGCTGCCGCCACGGCATCTCGGCCATTCCGCTGAGGCAAGGCTAAGTTAGGTAACCCTTACCGATAGGGCGGCTGCGGTGCTCCTCGGCAGATATCTCGATGTCGAGATAACTCTAGTACATGGGGGCCGGATGGTCATGCGCGGCCCGCTGGCCTCTTGCGGCGAAGGGTGAGCGTTACCACGATCCGGACTTCTTCGATGACGCACGGCGCCGGCGGGTGGCGTTGGGCGCCGAGTGGAGTGCCCGGTTCGAGGACGTCACCGTCGGTGCCGCCGTTCCACCGCGACAGAGGATCACGCGCGACCCGATGGTCGGGCCGCAACCACGGGCGCAGTTCAGCTAGTTTCAATCGATACCGTATCGAACGAGTAGATGGCTGTTACTGTGGCCTTATGACCGCCGACGTTCCTGACCGATCCGCCGCGTCGCGTGCGACCGACCGCCCCGGGGATGCCTCGCCTTTCGCTCTCGGTTTGCTGCTGCGTCAGGCGCACTGGCGCGCGGCCGCGGTGATGGGGGAGGCGCTTCGGCCACTCGGTATCGAGTTGCGGCATTTCGCGGTGCTGATCGTGCTGGTCAACCGCGGGCCCACCGTACAGCGGGACTTGGCGACGGCGACGGGGTCGGACAAGGCGGGCATCATGCGGGTCGTGGACGACCTGGAGCGCAAAGGACTGGCCGTGCGCAGGTCCGTCCCGGGGGACCGGCGGGTGCGGGCAGTGGAGATCACGCCTGAGGGGCTCGAACTTTTCGATGCGGCCCATGCGGCGGCGGAGCCGCTGGCCGAGCGTCTCATTGCCGAACTGGAGCCCGGCGAGCCCGAGAAGCTGAAGGATCTGCTGACCCGGTTCGCCTACCGCGCGGACGACGAGGAGTAGGCCCGCCGGTCGTCAGCCGACTGGGCGCGCTTGGTCGCACGTGGCCGTCGCGAGAATCCGCCTTGAGAGTTGCGGCCATCCTCGCAGGTCACACATACCACGGCTCGCAGGTCCGGGCCACCAGCCTCGGTCGCGGAGCACCGTCGCCATCGCCCACGGAGGGCACGCTCGGCGAGGGTGCCGTGTGAGGCCCTGGGCATCACACGGCACTCATGGCCCGGCGGTTACGCGGCGAGGCGCTCCGCAAGTTCTTTGGCCCTGGTGGTCGCATCCTCGAAGGCGCGCTCGCGGGAGGCCTCGTAGAGGGGGACCAGGTCGGACATCGCGGGGTTGCGGGGGGCCATGGTGAGTTCCGGGACGATGAAGTCGAGGTCCAGGCCGAGGGTGCCCTCGAGGACGGCCTCCAGGTAGTTCTGGACGAACTCGAAGCCCTCGCGCGGGGTGCCCGGCGCGTAGGAGCCGCCGCGGCTGGCGACGACGACGACCGGGGTGCCCTGGGCGGAGGGGGTCTCGCCCGCGGTGCGGCCGAGCAGAAGCACGCTGTCCAGCCATGCCTTCAGTGTCGACGGGACCGAGAAGTTGTACATGGGAGCGCCGATCAGGACGGCGTCCGCCTGCTCCAGCTCCTCGATGAGCTTCACGCGCCCGGCGAACGCGGCTGACTGCTCCGGGGTGCGCTCGTGCGGGGCGGCGTAACCGGCTGACCAGGCGTCGGCGGTGATGTGCGGGACGGGGTCGGCGGCGAGGTCGCGGTAGATCACCGTGCCCTCGGGGTGCTGCTCCTCCCAGCTCTTGCGGAAGGCGGCCGTGACCGAACGGGACGAGGACGCCTCGCCGGGGAACACGGACGAGTCGATGTGCAGCAGTGTCGCCATGGGCTCTCTCCACAATGCCGTGCCCCAGGCGTGGGCGCCGAGGGGCTGGGGATTCACGCTCGAGGGTAGTCTTACATGAAATAGTATCGAGTGACACTATCTCTCTTGTAGTGGAAGTGGATGCGTCGAGCAGATGGGAAGGCAAGCGATCATGGACGTCTATGAGGCGGTCAGGAGCCGACGGGCGGTACGCGGGTTCACCGACCGGCAGGTTCCGAGGGAGACGCTTGAGCGTGTCCTGTCCGCCGCAGCCTGGTCGCCGTCCGGATCGAACATCCAGCCCTGGCACGCCTACGTGCTGACCGGCCAGCCGTTGGCCGAGGTCAAGAAGCGCGCCGGCGAGCGCCTGGCCGCAGGCGACCCGTGGGACGAGCCGGAGTACGAGCAGTACCCGACCACGCTGAAGTCCCCCTACCGCGAGCGCCGATCCGCCTTCGGCGCGCAGCGCTACGGCGCACTCGGCATCGCGCGTGAGGACCTGGAGGCGCGCCAGCGGGCCGCGTCCGCGAACTGGGACTGCTTCGGTGCGCCCGCTGCCCTGTTCTGCTACATCGACCGCGACATGGGTGCGCCCCAGTGGGCCGATGCCGGCATGTATCTGCAGACTGTCATGCTGCTGCTGCGTGCCGAGGGGCTGCACAGTTGCCCGCAGATGGCCTGGGCGAAGTTCCACCGGAGCGTCGCGGAGGTCCTGTCACCCCCGGCCGAGCTCATGCTCTTCTGCGGCATGTCGATCGGGTTCGAGGACGTCACGGTCGATCACGTCCGTACGGGCCGGGCGCTGCCCGGCGAGACGGTCACATTCCTCGACGGCTGCTGACACGCCCGCCCTCAGCCGATGCGGTCGCTGTTTCACGCCAGGCCGAAATGGACGAATGACCGAGCCCATCGCCGCCCGACCGGGACCGATGGCGAGGCTCCCTCGGCGACCAGAACCCATCACTTCAAGTGGATGCCGCAACGCGCCACCGACGCGGGTGTCCTGCTCGCACGAGTGACCGCACCACTCAACCTCCACCGAGAAACGCTCGACCTTCGCTGCGACAGGTCAGCGCGGGCGCAGTCTTCCCTACCGGAAGAAGCCCGGGACCACCTTCTCGTTGTCGTCCGTGCGGCAGCCCGCGCGCTCTCCCATACTGTTTCCCCCCAGGTGTTCGATACGGACCGGCGCAGCGCACCCGGCACCCAGTCGACTCGACGGGAGGACACATGGGCCGACCGAGTCGGGGTATCCGAGGGAGCACCCGGCGACGGCCGGAGCAACGGACCCGGATGTCATCCGACATGGGCGTATTTGCCGGTATGTTTCGGACGTCCGAGACATGGCGCGACACGCGACGCACCGCCGTCGGGGCCCTGACCGTGGGGTCATTGACGGTGGCTCACCCGATCGGACCCCCCTGACGGGCGCCATCTCATATCTGAGATAACCTCAACCTCATGGCAGACGACTACCTCGTACGCATCGGCAAGCTCATCCGTGACGCCCGGCAGCACCGCGGCTGGACGCAGGCGCAGCTCGCCGAAGCGCTCGGCACCAGTCAGAGCGCCGTCAATCGCATCGAGCGCGGCAACCAGAACATCAGCCTTGAGATGATCGCCCGCATAGGGGAAGCCCTGGACAGCGAGATCGTGTCGCTGGGCTACGCGGGCCCGATGCATCTGCGGGTGGTCGGCGGCCGCCGGCTGTCCGGCGCCATCGACGTGAAGACGAGCAAGAACGCCTGCGTGGCCCTGCTGTGCGCCTCGCTGCTCAACCGGGGGCGCACGGTGCTGCGCCGGGTGGCGCGGATCGAGGAGGTGTACCGCCTGCTGGAGGTGCTGGGCTCGATCGGCGTGCGCACCCGCTGGATCAACGACGGCGTCGACCTGGAGATCGTGCCGCCGGCCGACCTCGACCTGGACGCCATCGACGCCGAGGCGGCCGTCCGCACCCGGTCCATCATCATGTTCCTCGGCCCGCTGCTGCACCGCATGGACCGCTTCAAGCTGCCGTACGCGGGCGGCTGCGACCTCGGCACCCGCACCATCGAGCCGCACATGATCGCGCTGCGCCGGTTCGGCCTGGAGGTGGCGGCCACCGAGGGGCAGTACCACGCCACCGTGGACCGCTCCGTCCACCCGGACCGTCCGATCGTGCTGACCGAGCGCGGCGACACCGTGACCGAGAACGCGCTGCTGGCGGCCGCCCGCCACGACGGCGTGACCGTCATCCGCAACGCCTCCTCCAACTACATGGTCCAGGACCTGTGCTTCTTCCTGGAGGCGCTCGGCGTCCGGGTGGAGGGCATCGGCACGACCACGCTCACCGTCCACGGCGTGCCGCACATCGACATGGACGTGGACTACTCCCCCTCCGAGGACCCGGTGGAGGCGATGAGCCTGCTCGCCGCCGCCGTCGTCACCGAGTCGGAGCTGACGGTGCGCCGGGTGCCGATCGAGTTCCTGGAGATCGAGCTCGCGGTGCTGGAGGAGATGGGTCTCGACCACGACCGCACGCCGGAGTACGTGGCCGACAACGGCCGTACGCGCCTGGTGGACCTGACCGTGCGCCCCTCCAAGCTGGAGGCGCCGATCGACAAGATCCACCCCATGCCGTTCCCCGGCCTGAACATCGACAACGTGCCGTTCTTCGCGGCCATCGCGGCCGTGGCCCAGGGCAAGACCCTGATCCACGACTGGGTCTACGACAACCGTGCGATCTACCTCACGGACCTCAACCGCCTCGGCGGCCGTCTGCAGTTGCTGGACCCGCACCGTGTCCTCGTCGAGGGCCCGACCCGCTGGCGCGCCGCCGAGATGATGTGCCCGCCAGCCCTGCGGCCCGCCGTCGTCGTCCTCCTGGCCATGATGGCCGCGGAGGGTACGTCCGTCCTGCGCAACGTCTACGTCATCAACCGCGGTTACGAGGACCTCGCCGAGCGCCTGAACTCGATCGGGGCGCAGATCGAGATCTTCCGGGACATTTAACGCGGTCGGAACAGCCGCCCTTTTGCCCCTCCTGACCTGCGCGTCGCAGCCAGGAGGGGGTTCGCCCTCGCCCGTGTCACTTCTCAGGGACTTTGTGCTGTGGCCGGTGCTGCGCACACTCGTCGGCCGCACCGTGTGGGAAGACGCCTTCCCCCAGCTCGGCTCCCGCACTCGGGCGGCCGCGTGACGGACATGCCGGAGCTGCACACGCGGCTCCTGGCGGATGTGATCGCGCTCGGCTCCCCGTATCCCCTGGTCCTCACCGGCGGGTATGCCGTGCGAGCGCACCGTCTCGTGAACCGCCCCAGCCAGGACCTCGATGTCGCCGGCGCCCCGCAACCGCCCGTCGCAGCAGGGCGCGAGGCCGCCTGGTCTCTTCCGGACATCCGAGAGCCCTCGCAAGGAACGCCGCCACCCCCTCTTGACCTGCGCGTCCGCGAGCCAGGAGGGGGTTGCCGTCCCCGGCCGTCCGCGTTTGATGCGCCCCGTTGCAGGCCACCCGCAGTGGTGGACTCGAGGCGGGGCCGGATCGGTGGTGTGCGGTGCGGGCGGACGGCCGCGCCGCCCGGGGACGGAAGAGGGATGGCCATGCGAACGAACGTCGTCCGGCACGAGAACCTGATGGTGAGCTATGACGTGGTCAACGGCTGGACCGTGGTCGAGGTCGACGGTGAGGTGGACGCGCACACCGCGCCGCTGATCCGGGAAGCGGTGATCAAGCTGGTCGACGAGGGGCACCGCCACTTCGTCCTGGATCTGGGTTTCGTCAGCTTCATGGACTCGATGGGGCTGGGGGTGATCGTCGCGATCACCAAACGCGTCCGTGAACACGAGGGCTCGCTGCGTATCGCCGCCGTCTCCGCCCGGACGCTGAGGATCTTCGACCTCAGCGGCATGCGTGAGAGCTACGAGATCTACCCCTCGGCAGAGGAGGCGGTGCAGTCCGCCCCCTCGCCCGGCAGCCTCGCGCACTGGCCGCACCCCACCGAGGAGGCCCACCCCGACCCGGCCCGGCCCGACGCGTAGGCGGCGATCGCCGCGCCGAGTCCGCCGCGAGCCTGTGCCGGGAGCGTCCCGGGGGTTCGCCGATAAACTGGAGACGGCAAGACACGTCCGTATGCGGTGCGGTACGAGCGGTCCGCCGGCTCCGGGCCCGGCGGCCGATCCGGTTCGGAGGGTGCCCTCATGGCCAAGCAGATCACCTACCGGCGAGTCTACGAAGAGACCGCCTCCGACGACGGCAAGCGTGTCCTGGTCGATCGCGTCTGGCCCCGGGGCATGCGCAAGGACGACGCGCACCTGGACGAGTGGCTGCGCGATGTCGCCCCCTCCAGCGATCTGCGCAAGTGGTACGCCCACGAGCCCAGCCGCTTCCCCGAGTTCCGCCGCCGCTATCTGGCCGAACTGCGGGATGCCGGACACCGGCAGGCCGCCGAGCGTCTGCGGGACATCGCCGCGCACGACAGGCTCACGCTGCTGACCGCCACCCGGGACGTGGACCACAGCCAGGCGGCCGTCCTCGCCGAATGGCTGGCCGAGGAGCGGTGACCGGCGCGTCGACGCCCGGGGAGCCTCCTCCCCCCTTGTCCTGAGGTCGGCCCCGGCCGGGCCGGTCACGGGTGCCACCCCCATCGGCGGCTCCGGGCGGGCGCCCGTCTCTCAGCGTGCCGGGTCGTCCACGGGGGTGCGCAGGGCGAGCACGGCGACGTCGTCGTCGAAAACCTGACGGTTTCGGCTGATCAGCGTGTCGCACAGCTCCTCCAGCGGGGCGGTGGCCAGTCGGGCGGACTGCTCGGCCAGGTCGTCCAGCCCGGTGTCGATGTCCTGGTCGCGGCGCTCCACCAGCCCGTCGGTGAACAGCAGCAGGGTGCTGCCGGGCGGGAGGGGGTGTTCGTGGGTGAACCGGGAGACGGACGCGTCGATGCCCACCGGGATCCCGTGCCGGGCGGGTGCCAGATAGTGCGTGCTGCCGTCCGCTCCGACCAGCAGCGGCGGGAGATGGCCGGCGTTGCTCCAGCGGAACCCGTACTGCCCGCCCTCTCCGTGCTCGATACGGCCGAGCACCAGGGTGGCTGTCGGCGGGTCGTCGAACGCCGTCAGGGCGCGGTCCAGCCGTGACACGAGCCGGCCGGGCGGCTCGCCCCGGTCGAGGACGAGCGCCCGCAGCATGTCGCGGATCTGGCCCATCAGCGGGGCGGCCTCCACGTCGTGCCCGGTCACATCACCCACGACGACGCAGGTGGCGCCGTCGGGCAAGGCCATGGCGTCGTACCAGTCCCCGCCCAGCCTGGGCAGCTCGGAGGCGGGCTCGTAACGGGCCGAGGCCGTGAGCGGCGAAAGGTCGGGAAGGGTGGGCAGCATACGGCGCTGGAAGTGCTCGGCGGCGTGTTTGAGGTGCTCGTAGAGGCGCGCGTTCTCCAGGCTGACGCCCGCGGCACTGGCCAGAGCCGACAGCAGGCCCTCGTCGTCGTCGTCGAAGGGCGTGCCGTCCAGCTTGTCGGCGACATAGAGGTCACCGTAGACGGTGCCGCGCACCATGAGCGGCACGCCCATCAGGGTCCGCATGACCGGATGCCCGGGCGGAAAGCCGACGGAACGAGGGTGCCCCGCCACGTCCGCGACCCGCAGCGGTTCCCGGTCGTCCACCATGGTGTGCAGCAGGCCGTGGCCCTGCGGCATGCCCATGGCGGCGCACAGCTGCGGGTCGTCGACGCCCACGGTGATCAGGTCGGTGACCTCGCCGCTCTCCGCGAGCACGCCGAGTGCTCCGTAGCGTGCGGCGACCAGGTCGGTGGCCGCTTCCACGATGCGGTGCAGCATGGTGCGGGTGTCCATGTCGGCGCTGACCGCCCCGACGGCGTCCAGCAGGTGCCGCAGCCGGTGCCGGTCCAGAGCACGCCGCAGAGGCCGCACGGCCACGCTGCCCCGGTCCTCACCCCGCTGCCGCGGGTTGTGCGCCATGGTGCTTCCTCCCGGCGCCTCAGCATGTCGCGCTGCCATGCACACTACGCGCTCCCCCGGCCGCGGGCAGGCCGAGCGGCACGCCGCTTGCGTGATTAGCCGGTTGCAGGCCGGGTAGGCAACGCCGAGACTGTCCCTGGCCGGTTCCGTGCACCCACGTGAACGCTGGTACCGCGGCGCCCGCGACGCGTGCGGCGGAACGGCTGTCCACGAATTCCCAGGTCGTCGGCGCGCGGGCCGGGCCCGGCCCGCGCCGTCCGGCCGGGAGGCCCGGGCCGGACGGGTGACGACCGCGGCGTCACCGGCCGGCCGGTGACGCCCGGACGGCGGCGATGTCCTGCCGGCGGACGGTGTGTCGTACCTGTTCGGTCCGCCCCCCGGTGGGGCACGGTGATGCTTGCGCCTCACGTCCTGGCACCACGCGACGCGGGCGGAGCAGGCAACGCGCACGAAGGCAACTTGGGCGTTCGAGGAGGCGAATGGCGTGGGCACCGACCTCTCTGGTGAGGCGCTCGAGCGTTTGATGCGTACGGCGCAGTACTTCTTCCCCGGCGCCCAGTCCCCCGACCGGCGGACGCTGTACCGCGAGGGAGGCCGGGCCGCGGAGGAGTTCTACCGGGAGCGGTGGCGCCACGACCGGGAGGTGCGCTCCACACACGGGGTGAACTGCACGGGGTCGTGCTCGTGGCGGGTCTTCGTCAAGGACGGCCTGATCACCTGGGAGACGCAGGCGACCGACTATCCCTCGGTCGGCCCGGACTCCCCCGAGTACGAGCCGCGGGGCTGCCCGCGAGGGGCGTCGTTCTCCTGGTACACCTACTCGCCCACCCGTATCCGCTATCCGTACGTGCGCGGCCCGCTGCTGCACCTGTGGCGGCAGGCGAAGGAGCGGCACGCGGACCCGGTCGAGGCGTGGGACTGGCTGACCTCGGACCCCGAGCGGTGCGCCGTCTACAAGCGGGCGCGCGGCAAGGGCGGTTTCGTGCGCTGCGACTGGCGCGAGGTGAGCGAGCTGGTGGCGGCGGCACAGGTGCACACCGTGAAGCGGTACGGCCCGGACCGGATCGTGGGTTTCTCGCCGATCCCGGCCATGTCGATGGCGTCGTACGCGGCCGGGACCCGGTATCTGTCCATGATCGGCGGGACGATCTCCTCCTTCTACGACTGGTACGCCGACCTGCCGATGGCCTCGCCGCAGGTGTTCGGCGACCAGACGGACGTGCCCGAGTCCGGCGACTGGTGGAACGCCGGGTATCTGATCGTGTGGGGCACGAACCTGCCGATCACCCGCACGCCCGACGCCCACTTCATGACCGAGGCCCGCTACCGGGGGCAGAAGGTCGTGGTGGTCTCGCCGGACTACGCGGACCACACCAAGTTCGCCGACGACTGGCTGGCCGCGGCTCCCGGCACGGACGGCGCGCTGGCGATGGCGATGGGCCATGTGATCCTGAGCGAGTTCTACCGCGACCGGCAGGTGCCGTACTTCACCGAGTACGGCAAGACGTACACCGACCTGCCGTTTCTGGTGCGGCTGCGGGCGCGCGGGGACGCGTACGTGCCGGACAAGTTCCTCACCGCGGCCGACCTCCCCGGTCAGGACGCTGAGGCGGCCGAGTTCAAGACGGTCCTGCTGGACGGGCGCACCGGTGAGCCGGTCGTGCCGAACGGCTCGCTGGGCTTCCGCTGGACCTCCCCGGACGGCGGCCCGCGGTGGAACCTGCGGCTCGACGGAGTGGACCCCCTGCTCTCCCTGTACGGGCGGTCCGACGGCGAGGCGGTGCCGGTGGATCTGCCGCGCTTCGACACGGGCCCGGGGGAGTCCGGCGGGGTGCTGCGGCGGGGCGTGCCGGCGATGCGGGTCGCGGGGCACCTGGTGACCACCGTGTTCGACCTGGTGCTGGCCCAGTACGCGGTGGCCCGCGAGGGTCTGCCCGGCAGGTGGCCGTCCGGGTACGACGACGCGAGCGTGCCCTGCACCCCGGCCTGGCAGGAGGCGATCACCTCGGTGCCGGCGAAGGCGGCGGCGCGGGTGGCGCGGGAGTTCGCGCGCAACGCCGAGCGCACCGGCGGCCGTTCGATGATCGCGATGGGGGCCGGGACCAACCACTGGTTCCACTCCGACCAGATCTACCGCGCGTTCCTGTCCCTGGTGATGCTGACCGGCAGCCAGGGGGTCAACGGCGGCGGCTGGGCGCACTACGTCGGGCAGGAGAAGGTGCGCCCGCTGACCGGCTGGTTCCATCTGGCGTTCGGCCTGGACTGGCAGCGGCCCACCCGTCACATGGTGGGTACGCCGTTGTTCTGGCTGGCCACCGACCAGTGGCGTTACGAGGCGTTCGCCGCCGACACGCTGGCCAGCCCGCTGGGAGAGGGGCGGTTGACCGGACGCACCCTGCCGGACTGCAACGCGCTGGCCGCCCGCCTGGGCTGGTTGCCCTCCCACCCGGCGTTCGACCGCAACCCGCTGGACGTGTGCGACGAGGCCGAGCGGGCCGGAAAGGACGTACCGGAGTACATCGTCGAGGAGCTGAAGGCCGGCCGGCTGCGTTTCGCCGCCGAGGACCCCGACGACCCGGCGAACTTCCCCCGGGTGCTGCTCATCTGGCGGGCGAACCTGTTCGCCTCGTCGATGAAGGGCCACGAGTACATGCTGCGGCACCTGCTCGGCACCGACGACGCCGTGACCGCCGGCGAGACCCCGCCCGGCCTGCGCCCGAAGGACGTCACCTGGCGCGAGCGGGCCCCGGTCGGCAAGCTGGACCTGTCGGTGGCCGTCGACTTCCGCATGACCAGCACCTGCCTGTTCTCCGACGTGGTGCTGCCCGCCGCCACCTGGTACGAGAAGTACGACCTGTCCTCCACCGACCTGCACCCCTTCGTGCACGCCTTCAATCCGGCCATCGCGCCCCCGTGGCAGACCCGCACCGACTTCGACATCTTCCACACCGTCGCGGCCGAGTTCTCCAAGCTCGCCGCCACCCATCTGGGAGTGCGCCGGGACGTGATCGCCGCCCCGCTCGCCCACGACACGGCGGACGAAATGGCGCAACCCCACGGGCGGGTGCGGGACTGGCGGGCCGGGGAGTGCGAGCCGGTGCCGGGGAAGACGATGCCGAAGCTGATCGTGGTGGAGCGCGACTACCCGGCGGTGGCGGAGAAGATGGCCGCCGTCGGGCCGCTGCTGGACCGCCTGGGCACCACCACCAAGGGTCTGACCTGGAAACCCGAGCAGGAGATCGACTACCTGCGCCGGCGCAACGGCACGGTGCGCGGCGGCATCGCCGACGGACGCCCCTCGATCGCCCGCGACGACCAGTTCTGCGAGGCGATCCTCGCCCTGTCCGGGACGACCAACGGCCGTCTCGCGGTCGCGTCGCTGCGCGCGCTGGAGGAGCGCACCGGCGTGGACCTGGCCGACCTGGCCGAGGAGCGTTCCGGCGACCGCATCACCTTCGAGGACACCCGCACCCAGCCCCGTGCGGTGATCACCTCCGCCGAGTGGTCCGGCACCGAGTCCGGCGGCCGCCGCTACTCCCCGTTCACCGTCAACGTCGAACGCCTCAAGCCCTGGCACACCCTCACCGGCCGCCAGCACTTCTTCCTCGACCACGACTGGATGGCCGAGTTCGGCGAACAGCTCCCCGTCTACCGGCCTCCGTTGAACATGACGGCCCACTTCGGCGACCCGAGCCGCTCACCGGACGGCCACCCGGAGCTCGTGGTGCGCTACCTGACCCCGCACTCGAAGTGGTCCATCCACTCCGAGTACCAGGAGAACCTGCACATGCTCACGCTGTTCCGGGGCGGTCCGGTGATCTGGATGAGCCCGCTGGACGCGGAGAAGATCCAGGTGGCCGACAACGACTGGATCGAGGCGTACAACCGCAACGGTGTGGTCGCCTGCCGCGCGGTGGTCACCCACCGCATGCCCGAGGGCACGGTGTTCATGTACCACACCATGGACCGCCACCTGAACGTGCCGAAGAGCGAGACCTCCGGCCTGCACGGCGGCGGCGACAACTCCCTGACCCGGCTGCTCATCAAGCCCACCCACCTGATCGGCGGCTACGCCCAGTTCTCGTACGGCTTCAACTACATCGGCCCCACCGGCAACCAGCGCGACGAGATCACCGTCATCCGCCGCCGCAGCCAGGAGGTGCAGTTCTGATGCCCCGTGCCGCAGGCACAATCGGACGCTGTATGGCCCAGGTCGCCATGGTCATGAATCTCGACAAGTGCATCGGCTGCCACACCTGCTCGGTGACCTGCAAGCAGACGTGGACCAACCGGCCCGGATCGGAGTACGTCTGGTTCAACAACGTCGAGACCAAACCCGGGGCCGGCTACCCCCGCCGCTACGAGGACCAGGAGAAGTGGAAGGGCGGCTGGACCCTCGACCGCCGGGGCAAGTTGACGCTGAAGTCCGGCGGCCGGGTGCGCAAGCTGCTCAGCATCTTCTACAACCCCGACCTGCCCTCGCTCGACGACTTCTACGAGCCGTGGACGTACGACTACGAGAGCCTGACCACCGCGCCGCTGTCCGACAGCTTCACCAGCGCACGTCCCAAGTCGCAGCTGACCGGCCTGGACATGCGGCCCGTGCACGGCCCGAACTGGGACGACGACCTCGCCGGGGCCGGCGAGTACGCCACCGCCGACCCGAACCTGAAGGGCCTGTCGGAACGGGTGCGGATGGAGTTCGAGCAGGCGTTCATGTTCTACCTGCCGCGCATCTGCGAACACTGCCTCAACCCGTCCTGCGTCGCCTCCTGCCCGTCGGGGGCCATGTACAAGCGGGAGGAGGACGGCATCGTCCTGGTGGACCAGGACCGCTGCCGCGGCTGGCGGTTCTGCGTGTCGGGCTGCCCCTACAAGAAGGTCTACTTCAACCACCGCACCGGCAAGGCCGAGAAGTGCACCTTCTGCTACCCGCGCATCGAGGCCGGTCAGCCCACCATCTGCTCGGAGACCTGCGTGGGCCGGCTGCGTCACCTCGGGGTGATGCTCTACGACGCCGACGCCGTCCTGGACGCCGCCTCGGTCAAGGACGACAAGGATCTGTACGAGGCGCAGCTGTCGGTCTTCCTCGACCCCGAGGACCCCGAGGTGCAGGCGGCGGCCGAACGGGACGGCATCGCCCACGACTGGATCCAGGCCGCCCGGCGCTCCCCGGTGTACGCGCTGATCAAGCGCCACCGGGTGGCGTTGCCGCTGCACCCGGAGTACCGCACCATGCCCATGGTCTGGTACGTGCCCCCGCTGTCCCCGGTCACGGACGCGGTGCACGCCACCGGCTACCACGACGACGACCCCGACCGCGTGTTCGCCGCCATCGACTCCCTGCGCATTCCCATGGAGTACCTGGCCAACCTCTTCACCGCCGGGGACACCACCGTGGTCGAGAACGTGCTGCGCAGACTCACCGCCATGCGCGCCCACATGCGCGGCCGGCAGCTCGGCGACCCGCCCGACCGAGAACTGCTCGACTCGGTCGGCGCGAGCGCCGACGACATCGAGGACCTCTACCGGCTGCTGGCCATCGCCAAGTACGACGACCGCTACGTCATCCCCCGGGTGCACGCCGAGGGCTCCGGCGCCCTGATGGCCCAGCACTGCTCCCTGGACCGCCCCGGCGGCGTCGCCGACCAGGCGGGCCACGGGGAGGACCGGCTCGGCCCGGTGCCACCGCCCGCCCTGCCCGGGCTCACGGCACCCGGCGGCGGCAGCCAGTTCCGCGACAGCGACGGACAGGTGCGCTTCAACCTCCTCGGCTGGGACGGCAACAGTTCGGCCCCGGGCCTCTTCGGCACCGGGACGGACGCCTCATGAGCCCGCGCCGGGCGCGACGCCGGGCCCCCGACACCCCGGTCGTGCACCGCATCGCCGCCGTCCTGCTGCGCTACCCCGACGAAGCGATGCTCGCCTGTCTCGACGATGTCGCCGCCGCGCTCCCCGCCGTCCGCGTCCAGGCCGACCGCGCCCGTCTCACCGCCGTCCGCGACCACCTGCGGGGTCTGCCGCCCCCCGTGGCGGCCGAGCGGTACGTGGACACCTTCGACCACACCCGCCGCCGCTCCCTCCACCTGACCTATTACCGGCACGGCGACACCCGTGCCCGCGGGATGGCCCTGCTCGCCCTCAAGCACACCTACCGCCAGGCCGGGCACGAACCGCCCGAGTTCGAGCTGCCCGACTTCCTGCCGCTGGTCCTGGAGTTCGCCGCCCTCGCTCCCGAGTCCGGCCACCGCGTCCTGCTGCAGTGCCGGGCCGGACTCGAACTACTCCGGCAGGCGCTGCGCGAGCGCTCCGCTCCCTACGCCGACGTTCTGGACGTTCTCTGCGGCCGGCTGCCCGAACCGAGCCGCCGCGAGCGCGACACCTGGCGCCGGCTGGCCGCCGAGGGGCCACCGGGCGAACAGGTCGGCCTGGAACCCTTCGGGCCACCGGAACACACCGGACTGGAGCCCTTCGGGCCGCCGGAACAGACCGAGCCGGATCCCCACTTCGCGCCCGGGCACCCGGCGTCGCTCCCCCAGCCGACCGCGAGACCGTTCCTGAGCGCCAAGGAGGGCCGATGAGCTCCTGGGACCTGTGGTGGTGGGTCATCCTGCCCTACCTCGCCCTCGTCACCTTCGTCGTCGGCCACGTCTGGCGCTGGCGCTACGACCAGTTCGGCTGGACCAGCCGGTCCACCCAGCTCCAGGAGCGCCGCCTGCTGAAATGGGGCGGACCGCTGTTCCACTACGGCACCTTCGCGGCCATCGCCGGCCACGTGCTGGGCATCCTCGTCCCCGAGTCGTTCACCCGCTGGCTGGGCATCCCGGAGGAGACCTACCGCTGGTTCTCCTCGATCGGCGGCACCATCGCCGCGCTCGCCGTGATCTTCGGTGTGGCCATCCTCGCCTTCCGCCGTACCACGGTGCCCCGGGTGCGGTCCACGACCAGCCCGGTCGACTGGCTCGCCCTGATCCTGCTCGCGATCGTCATCGTGCTCGGCATCATTCCCACGATGGGCATCAACCTCTTCGGAGCCGGCTACGACTACCGGCTGAGCGTCGCCCTGTGGTTCCGCGGCCTGTTCGCGGGGAACCCGGACGTCGCCGCGATCTCCGACGCCCCGCTCATCTACCAGGTCCACGCCACCGCCGCCTGGGCCATCCTCGCGGTGTGGCCCTTCACCCGGCTGGTACACGCCTGGAGTGTGCCGCTGTGGTACCTGTGGCGCCCGTTCGTCCTGTACCGCTCCCGTACGGCGGCCCATCCCACCGAACCCGGTACCAGCGGGCGCCGCTGGCGCCGCATCGGCGTCCGCTACTGACACAGAAACGGCACCCTCAGCCCATGCAGAAGCTCTCTCTCGACGCCCGCGTCCGCGAACATCTGGAACGGGCCGCCTCGTCCTCCACCGGCCGCAGCGCCGAGACCGTGTACGGCGGCCACGAACACACCCTGCGCCAGACGCTCATCGCCCTGCGCGCCGGCACCGCCCTGGCCGAGCACGAGAACCCCGGCGAGGCCACGGTCCTCGTACTGCGCGGCCGGGTACGGCTGCACAGCGGCGACGATGCCTGGGAGGGCATCGCCGGAGACCTGCTGCTCGTACCGCCCGCCCGCCACAGCCTCGAAGCCCTCGAAGACGCCGCGGCACTGCTGACCATCGCCAAGACCGGCTGACCCGGGCGTCCGCGGAAGTTCCCGCCCTCACTCCCCCTGTCGCGGAAGAGCGGCGATCAGCGGATGGTCACGCTCGATCGACCCGAGCCCGGCCGCACCGCCCGGAGACCCGAGAGCGTCGAAGAACTCCACGTTCGCCCGGGTGTACTCCCGCCACTCGGCCGGTACGTCCTCCTCGTAGAAGATCGCCTCGACCGGGCAGACCGGCTCACAGGCCCCGCAGTCCACGCATTCGTCCGGGTGGATGTACAGCGACCGCTGTCCCTCGTAGATGCAGTCGACCGGACATTCCTCGACGCACGCCTTGTCCTTCACATCCACACAGGGCTGCGCGATCACGTAGGTCATCGGCGCACCTCCTCCCCTCGACGGGGTTTCCGGCCCCAGTTTTTACGAATACTACATGTAATAATTGAGGGTGTCCGTTCGGGGTGCGACAGGGGAAGAGGCAGAGCCATGACGCCGACGTCAGAGGTGTTCATCCGGGCCGCCGAGAACGAATCGGCCGTCCAGGCGCGGGCGGTGATCCGCACCGGCCTGCAGGGGCTCCTCGCCGAGCTGCGGCCGAAAGTCGCGCTGCTGACCGAACTGGAACTGGGCGCCGACGCCCGCGAGGCCGCTCTCGCGGCCCTGACCGACTTCTGCGCGGGCCCGGTACGCCGCCACCTCGACGCCACCGACCGGGCCCTGTACGCACCGGCCGCGGACCTCCCTGGGACCCGCCTGCTGATCCGGGCCCTGCGCACCGCCGCGACCGCACTCGACGAGGACATCGACGCACTCACCCGGACCGACGACGCGCACCGCGCGAGGACCGTCGCACAGAGCATCGAGGCGCGCCTGGCCACCCAGTCCGCCGTGGAACAGGCCGTGCTCCTGCCCGCCCTCATCGCCCTGCCGGACGTCGAACCCACCACCCTGGCCGCCGACTTCACGGCCTTCCTCGACGGCGGCCGCGCCGACCGGCCCGCCGTCCCCGACGTCGAACGGGTCGTCACCGATGACTGAACCATTCACCACCGCGGCCGGCGCCGACGACCAGCGGGGCCACGGCACCCGGAGCGCCCCGGCGCCGCGGCTGCTGTGCGACACGCGGGCCCTCACCGCCGTCGCCGCGACACCGGCCGGGGAGTGTGGAGGCTGTCAGCGCCCGGCAGCGAGCTGGGCGCCGGCATCAGCCGCCCGCTGCCGGGGCAACGCCTGCGCGTCCACGACGGAGAGGACCCGGACGCCCTTCTGCTGATCCTGGCCGGGGACGCCACCGTCACCACCCGGCACGGACGGCGGGAGCTGACCGAGGGAGCGCTGCTGTGGCTTCCGCACGGGTCCACCGCCCACCTCACGGCGGGCGAAACGGCCTGTCGTGTCTGACGGTCCACCGGCGCCCTCCCGGCGCGCCGGCCCGCCGCACGCGACAGCGCACACCACCGCGACCGCCCGGCGCGTCGCCGGCGCCGCCGGGGGCGGCGCGGGGCGACTGGCCCAAGTGGCTCTGCTGACAGCCCACTCGACGGCCCCCCGGCCGCACAGAGCGCCCTGGCGGCCATGCGCGGTCACGACACCCCCGGGCCCCCGCCGCCGGTGGCGCCGTATCCGATTTTTTACTAGCGTGCATGTAATAATCCGGGGAGGAGCCACGGACACTCCGCCCGGGCCGAGACAGAGGGGACCGCACATGTCACCCGCCGCTGAGGTGTACATCCAGGCGACCGACACCGACCCGGGCCTGCGGGCGCGGGCGGTCGTCGAGGAAAGCCACCAGCGCCTGCTGGACGGTCTGGCCGCGCTCACCGAGCCCCGCGAAGAGCTCAGCACCGCGTTCACCGAACAGCTGCACCGCTTCCTGACCGCCACCGATCAGACGCTGTACGCCGCCGCGTCCGGTGCCGCCGAGACCCGGCTGCTGGTCCGGGCACTGCGCACCGCGGCCGGCACGATCAGCCGGCAC
Source organism: Streptomyces sp. NPDC003393 (assembly GCF_053589015.1). Taxonomy (NCBI): domain Bacteria; kingdom Bacillati; phylum Actinomycetota; class Actinomycetes; order Kitasatosporales; family Streptomycetaceae; genus Streptomyces; species Streptomyces sp. NPDC003393. Next base: position 55,333 of record NZ_JBSFRB010000021.1, read on the forward strand.
GCCGACTCCCTGACCGGCTCGACGGACGGCACCCGGCACGCTGCGGCGACCCGCACCCTCGCCGGCATGCTCACCGTCCATCTCGGCATGGAGCGCGCCGTACTGCTGCCCGCCCTGGCAGCACTGCCGGGAGTCGACCTGCCCGCCCTGGTCGGCGACTTCACCACCCTCCTGAAGGGCGGCCGGCTTCAGGACTCGGCCGTCGTCGACGTCCGCGAGATCCCGCACGGCCGGCGCCACCCGCGCATCTTCACCCGCTTCGCCCGCCTCGCCGACGGAGAGTCCTTCGTCCTGGTCAACAACCACGACCCCAAGCCGCTGCGCCGCGAGTTCGAGGCCACCCACCCCGGCCGCTTCACCTGGGAGTACGTCGAGTCGGGGCCCGAGCAGTGGCAGATCCGCATCACCCGGGTGGCCGACGATGCCTGAGGAGCGCTCCGGCGACCTGCCGGAGACGGCCGCGGCGCGGGTGCTGTGCGACGTCGGGGTCCTCGCCGGCGAACAGTCCGTAGCCACCGGCGTCCTGTGGAAACTGGCCGAGTCCGGCCGCCAGCTCGACGCCAACCTGATCCGGCTGCCCGCCGGCGAGCACATCGGCACCCACGCCGAGCCCGACCTGGACGTCCTGGTCCTCGTCGTCACCGGCGACGGCGTGATGGACACCCCCGAGGGACAACTGCGGCTGGCCGAGGGGCGGCTCGTGTGGCTGCCGCACGGTTCGACGCGCAGCATCACCGCGGGCCCCCGGGGCCTGGCGTACGTGACGGTGCACCGCCGCCGTCCCGGCATGCAGATCCGCCGCCGTTCCGATCTCGCCCCGGTGACGGCACAGCCCGACGACGCATGACGCAACCGGCGTCTGCACACGCGCGACGGGTTTTCCCTCGTTTCTACGACACGCACTGGGTAAAATCGGTGAAATGAGTGAGCGGACGCTGCATGATCCGGCCGGGTCTCCCGCCGTGGGCGAGAGCCGGGCCCAGGTACTCGACGTACTGCGCGCCGCGCCCGGAGCAGTAGGCGTACGGGAGATCGCCGAGCAGACGGGCCTGCACTCCAACACCGCCCGCTTCCACCTCGACACGCTGGTCAAGGAGGGGCTCGCCGAGCGCGCCACGGAGGGGCACGGACGGCCCGGCAGGCCCCGCGCCGTCTACCGCGCCGCCGCCTCCCCCCGCGTGCCGGCGGGCCGCCGCAGCTACCAGTTGCTCGCCCAGATGCTCACCGGCCTCGTCACGGAGGCACTGCCCCAACCGGCCCAGGCCGCGGTCGACGCCGGGGAGGCATGGGGCCGCTACCTCGCCGACACCCCCTCGCCCGCCCAGCGCATCGACGCGGCGGAGGCCGTCCGGCGGCTGACCGAGGTGCTCACGGACGTCGGTTTCTCCCCGGGCCCGGTCCAGGACCGCCCCGACCCGGTCGTCCCGCTGCGGCACTGCCCGTTCCGCGAAGTCGCCGAGGAACACCAGGACGTGGTCTGTTCCCTGCACCTGGGCCTCATGCGCGGCGCGCTGAAGGAAGTACGCGCCCCCCTGAACGTCGACCGGTTGCAGCCGTTCGTCGAGCCCTCGCTGTGCCTGGCCCACCTCACACCCCTGGAAGGGCACCGCCCGGACCGCAGTGCCTGAGTACGCACGAAGACGCTGACGGCGGCGCGGACGACGGCCTGACGCCCCGCTCGCCGTCAGGCCGCGTCCGGCTTGTCCTCGTCGACGATCTCGGCGTCCACCACCTCGTCCTCGGACCCGCCTGTCGTGCCACCCGCGGACGCCCCGGCCGCTCCCTGCGGCTGCTCGGCCCGCGCCTTCTCGTACAGGGCGGTACCGATCTTCTGCGCGGCCTGCGCCGTACGGTCGATCGCCTGCCGGATCGCCGCGGTGTCGGCGGATCCGTCCTTGAGCTTGTCCTTCAGGTCGGTCAGCGCCGTCTCCGTCTCGGACTTGACGTCCGCCGGGATGCGCTCGGCGTTGTCCTTGAGGAGCTTCTCGGTCCGGTGGACGAGCTGCTCGCCCTGGTTGCGGGTCTCGGCAGCCTCGCGCCGGCGCCGGTCCTCCTCGGCGTGCTGCTCGGCCTCACGGACCATGCGGTCGATGTCGTCCTTGGGCAGCGCGGAGCCGCCGGTGACGGTCATCTTCTGCTCCTTGCCGGTGCCCAGGTCCTTGGCGGAGACATGCATGATGCCGTTGGCGTCGATGTCGAAGGCGACCTCGATCTGCGGCACCCCGCGCGGCGCGGGCGCGATGCCGGTCAGCTCGAACATGCCGAGCTTCTTGTTGTACGCGGCGATCTCCCGCTCGCCCTGGTAGACCTGGACGGTCACCGACGGCTGGTTGTCCTCGGCCGTGGTGAAGATCTCCGAACGCCGGGTCGGGATCGTGGTGTTGCGCTCGATCAGCTTGGTCATGATGCCGCCCTTGGTCTCGATGCCCAGGGACAGCGGCGTGACGTCGAGCAGGAGGACGTCCTTGACCTCGCCCTTGAGCACACCGGCCTGGAGCGAGGCGCCGACGGCCACCACCTCGTCCGGATTCACCCCCTTGTGCGGTTCCTTGCCGGTCAGCTCCTTCACCAGCTCGGTCACCGCCGGCATACGGGTGGAGCCACCGACCAGGACGACGTGGTCGATGTCGGACACCTTGATCCCGGCGTCCTCGACCGCCTGGCGGAACGGCGCCTTGCACCGCTCCAGCAGTTCGGATGTCAACTGCTGGAACTGGGCGCGGGTCAACTTCTCGTCCAGGTGCAGCGGGCCCTCGGCGGACGCGGTGATGTAGGGCAGATTGATCGTGGTCTCCGACGAGGAGGACAGCTCGATCTTGGCCTTCTCCGCCGCCTCGCGCAGCCGCTGCACGGCCATCTTGTCCTTGGACAGGTCGACGCCGTAGTTGTTCTTGAACTGTGTGACCAGGTGGTCGACGATCCGCTGGTCCCAGTCGTCGCCGCCCAGGCGGGTGTCGCCGTTGGTGGCCTTGACCTCGATGACGCCCTCGCCCATCTCCAGCAGGGACACGTCGAAGGTGCCGCCGCCCAGGTCGAAGACGAGGACCGTCTGGTCGTTCTCCTTGTCGAGTCCGTACGCCAGCGCGGCGGCCGTCGGCTCGTTGATGATGCGCAGGACGTTCAGGCCGGCGATCTCGCCCGCCTCCTTGGTCGCCTGTCGCTGGGCGTCGTCGAAGTAGGCGGGCACGGTGATCACCGCGTCGGTGACGTCCTCGCCGAGATACGCCTCCGCGTCCCGCTTGAGCTTCTGCAGCACGCGTGCCGAGATCTCCTGCGCGGTGTACCGCTTGCCGTCGATACTGCCGCGGTCCGGGAACCGCCAGCCGTGATCGCCCATGTGCCGCTTCACGGAGCGCGCGGTGCGCTCGACGTTCGTCACGGCCTGCCGCTTGGCCACCTCGCCGACCAGTACCTCGCCGTTCTTGGCGAAGGCCACCACCGAAGGGGTGGTTCGCGCGCCTTCCGTGTTCGTGATGACCGTGGGCTCGCCGCCCTCGAGGACCGAGACGACCGAGTTCGTCGTTCCCAGGTCGATACCGACCGAGCGGGCCATCTGGTTCTCCCTCCTCACCATGTTCCAGTGCGCCCGGTCGTGAGCCGCGCGCAGGACCGGGCCGCGGAGCGTCTCGCTGCTTGCCTCACTTCCTGGGATAAAACTTGAGTCTCAGGTTGTCAATATTCGGTGAGAGAGGTATAGGGGTTGTCGAGGCGTTCCGGGCCTCCGGGCCCGGAACGGGCAGACCGCCCGACCCCGAGGTGGAGCGCAGGCCGCCGACCGTGCGGGCCGAGCGGCCCGGCACGGGCCGGTCCGCCCCACCTTCGAGGTCCGCGCTCGCAGCGCCCCGCATCACAGCCGCCGACCGGACGGGAGGTGCCATGCCATGATCACTGAACTTGCCGTCGAACGAGTCGAGTTCATCTGCGGCTCGTGCTGGCACCGCTGGAGCGTCGACTACGACGTGCAGCGCTACCGGGACGCCCTCGATGCCGAGTGGGAGGTGTTCTACCGCGACAACATCGCGGTTCCCTCCCCGTACACCCCGCAAGGCGCCCCGCCCTGCGAACACTGCGGCCGCCGCTGGGTCGGGCGCCTCGTGGCCCGCCGTCCCGTGCCCCTGCCCGGTGGCGCCGACACGCCCCGCAGCCGCGTCCCGGCCGAAGGCGGGCACCGCCCCGAGCGGCACACCGCGCCGATGCTGCACGCCGCCGGCCATCCCCAGTCGCCGTCGCAGGCGCGAGCCGGGCAGTCGGCCACAGAATCGTCCTGATCGGGCGGTCGGCCCGAGACGCGCGCCAGCGGGTCACCGCGCAGGTCCCGCCACTGCCCCCGGTGCGGTTCGCGCCGCACGGGGGCAGTGCCCACTGACCGGGCCGGGGTCCAGGCCAAGCCAGGCCGCACCCGCACAGGGGCGGTCCGGTGGGGAAAATCCGGCTGACGTACGCGACACAACATGCCGACAGACACGTCGGTAACATCCGATAAGATGCCGACGCTCACGTCGTCAAGTCAAGGCAAAGAGGCGACGTGGCCGGTCCGTCGTTTCCTCGTTTCCTTCCTCGCTCGGAGAGCTCCGTGTTCCTTGCCCTACGCGATCTGCGCTTCGCTCGCGGTCGCTTCGCCCTGATGGGCGCGGTGGTCGCGCTCATCGCCGTACTCGGTGTCCTCCTGTCCGGGCTTGCCTCCGGTCTGGCGGACGCCGGCATATCCGGGCTGCGCGCGCTGCACGTGACCCACATGGCCTTCGACGAGAAGGCGACCAGCGGGCAGTTCTCCCGCTCGACCGTGGAGCAGGAGGACTGGCAGACATGGTCCAGGACCCCGGGAGTGGAGCGCGCCGAGCCGTTCGGGAACACCCTGGCCAATGCCCAGGTGACCCAGGGCGCCAAGAAGGGCGAGCAGGTCAACCTCGCCGTCTTCGGCATGGCACCGGACTCCCCCCTGGCACCCGGCCCCAGCAAGGGTGAGGGCCTGAAGGACGGCAGTGCGGGCATCGTGATCACCCGGGAGATCGCCGACCTTGGCGTGGAGATCGGCGATGTGCTGACCGCGGACAAGAGCGAGGTGCGGCTGAAGGTCGTGGGACTGGTCGACGAGACCGTCTCCTACGGCCACATCGGCGTTGTCTACGCAGACCTCGACACGTGGCGGCATCTGCACTACGGCCTGCCCGGCGACCTGCCCGAGGCCGCGAGCCGGCAGGCCACCGCCGTCGCCCTGACCCTGAAGCCGGGCGCCGACGTCGCCGCGGTGGAAAAGGCGACCGGGACCATCGTCGAGACCAAGGAGGCCACGTACGACGCGTCCCCCGGCTACGAGGCCGAATCGAGCACCATGGCCCTGATCAAGGGATTCCTCTACGTCATCTCCGCCTTGGTCGTCGGCGCGTTCTTCACCGTCTGGACCGTCCAGCGCAAGCCCGAGATCGCCCTGCTGAAGGCACTGGGCGCCCCCACCGGGTACATCCTGCGCGACGCGCTCGCCCAGGTCGTCGCCGTGCTCGTCGGAGCCACGGCCATCGGCACCGCCGTCGGCCTGGCCCTGGGCAGCGCGATGATCGGCAAGGCCCCCTTCTCCCTCTCGGCCCCGGCCATCGCCACCTCCTCCGGCCTCCTCGTCGTCCTCGGGACCGTGGGCGCCGTCGTCGCCGTCCGCCGCATCACCGCCGTCGACCCCCTGACCGCTCTGGGAGCCACCCGATGACCACACCCGCCACCGACCACCAGGCCGCCGCGGACGCCGACCGCTCCGGTGGGCTGCGCCTGGACGACGTCACCCTCACCCTCGGCGACGGCGACACCGCCGTCACCGCCCTCGACCACGTCGACCTGACCGTCGCCCCCGGTGAGTTCGTCGCCGTCGTCGGCCCCTCCGGATCCGGCAAGTCCAGCCTCCTCGCCGTCGCCGGCGGCCTCCAGCGGCCCACCTCGGGCACCGTGCACATCGCCGGCACCGAGCTGACCGCCCTGTCGGACAAGGAACGCACCGCCGCCCGCCGTCGCCACATCGGCTTCGTCTTCCAGCAGTCGAACCTGCTGGCCTCCCTCACCGTCAGGGAACAGCTCCTGCTGCCCCTGCACATCGACGGCCGCCTCGACGCCGCTGCCCGGGCCCGCGCGGACGAACTCGTCGAAGCCGTCGGACTGACCCACCGCGCCGGCTCCCGTCCGCACCAGCTGTCGGGCGGCGAGCGCCAGCGCGCCGGCCTGGCCCGCGCCCTGATGACCTCCCCCGCCGTCCTGCTGGTGGACGAACCCACCTCGGCACTGGACCGGGTACGGTCCGCCGAGGCGGTGCGGCTGATCGCCGAACAGACCCATGAGCGCCGAACGGCCACGGTCATGGTCACCCACGACACGGCGATAATGGACGCTGCCGACCGGGTGTACGAGATGGTCGACGGCCGCCTGTCCTGACGGGGGCCGCCGACCGGCACCGCGTTCCCGGCCCTGTCCACCCCTCCAGGAGCCCACCCCACATGCCGAAGATCAACGCCTCCACCGTCGCCGAGCACCGTGCCCAGCAACGCGAGGCGCTGATCGGGGCGGCGATCGACATCCTGGTCAACGAGGGTGCCGCCGCCGTCACACCGGCGGCGGTCGGTACCCGCGCGGGCCTGGCTCGGTCCAGCGTCTATCAGTACTTCGACTCCTCGGCGGCCCTCCTGGCCACCATCACGGAGGAGGCCTTCCGCCGCTCCAACGAGGCACTCACCCGCGCCATGGCCGCCGCGAACGGCCCACTGGAGCGTGTCGAGGCGTTCTTCGGGGAAAGCCTCCGCCTGGGCGCCGAAGGCGCACACCGGCCGGCCGTCGCCCTCATGAACGCAGGCCTTCCTCCGGCCTGCCGGCAGCGGCTGATGGAACTCCACCTGGATCAGGTCGAACCGTTCCGCGCCGCCGTCCGGGAGCTCGGCGCTCCTGAGCCCGCGCTCACGGCCGACCTGATCGCCGGAATGCTGCACACCGCCTTGGCCGCCGTCGAGAACGGCACCCCCCTCGATACGGTCACACAGCGCACCCTCGCACTCGTGCGCCGCTGCCTCACCCCGGCGGGCAGCACCGCCCGCGCACCGGAGGCAGGGGCCTGAAAGCCCTCATACCGCCGAAGCACCAGACGTGCCTTCTCTCGCTTTCAGGTTCTTCCTGGCGGTGTTGCGCGGGAGCGGCCGGACCCCGGGCGTCACCGAGAAACACAGCGGTCGCCGTCATGAGCCATGTGAGCTGCGACATTGCCGAAGGGAGCGACCGGCGCCCACCATGAGGCAGACGTCAGGTCAAGGAAAGCAGTTTTTTCATGGGTGATCATGTGCATGTCCGGCTCAACCAGGGGTTGAGCGTGTCGGACGAGGGGGAACTGGTCGAGCACTCGCGCTGCCGGTGCGGTGCCACGTTCACCAAGGTGTTCGACGCCGACGGCGGGGAGCCGGAGCAGCCGGGCCGGCCGTCCTGAGCCGCCCCCGCGTCGGCGGCCCAGGCCTCCCGGCGCGGCGAAGCCCCGGCTCATACGCCGGGGCCCGCGACGGATCATCGCTGCTCAGCCGCTGATCTCCTTGCGGTCACCGCCGCCGCTGATCGCGATCTTGCGGGGCTTGGCCTGCTCGGCGACCGGGATCCGCAGCCTGAGAACGCCTGCCTCGTAAGAGGCTTCGATGCGCTCGGTGTCGAGGGTGTCACCGAGGAACAGCTGCCGGCTGAACGTCCCCGCAGGCCGCTCGGTGATCACCGTGTCGGTGCCCTCGCCGTACGTCGGCTTGCGTTCGGCCCTGACGGTCAGGACGTTGCGCTCGACATCGAGGTCGATGGACTCCGGGCTCACGCCCGGCAGGTCCAGCTCCACGGAGAACGTGTCGTTCTCGCGCCAGGCGTCCATCGGCATGCCGGCCGGGTGCGCGGCCGTGCCCCAGACCCGCTCGACGAGCCGGTCAAGCTCACGGAAGGGATCCGTACGCATCAGCATGGTCATCCCTCCTTGGCGTCGTTCCGTAGACCTTCGCTCTACTTCTGCTATACCACACCATCGGAAAGTTGACACCCCTCGACTCAACCTCTTCCGATGAGCAGGGGTCCCAGCGGCACCGCGCGAGCCCGGCCACCGCCGACGCCGTGACAGCATGCATATTTGTCCCTATTTGTGGAAAAAAATACAATGCCGGAACAGTCACCGGCCGACGGAGCACAGCACCAGGCCCTCAGGGTGCCCCCGAGGGCCTCGTACCGCGGAAGGGAGGGCAGACACATGACGCTGTCGAGAAGGCTTTTCGCACCTCTGGCGATCGGCACCGGCGCCGACGGCCGGTACGTACCCGACAGGCACCCGCAGCCGGATGAGATCTGGACGGACGTCGACTGGTACGACCGGCTCCGCGCCCGCCGGCTGCCCCTTCCCCTCGCGCCGCGCCGTGGGACGGGTCGTCAGGGGAGGACGGCGAGGCCGTCCAGTTCCACCATCGCCTCCTCGTCCCACAGGCGGACCACCTGCACGACCGCCATCGCCGGGTAGTCACGGCCCGCCAGCCGGCGCCAGACGCGGCCGAGTTCGGGGGCATGGGTGCGGTAGGAGGCGAGATCGGTGGCGTAGACCGTGACGCGGGCCAGGTCGGCGGGGGTGCCACCGGCGGCGTGCAGGGCGGTGAGGAGGTTGGTCAGCGCCCGCTCGAACTGCTCGGGGAGACTGTCGCCGGTCACCTTGCCGTCGGAGCCGAGCGCCGTCTGGCCCGCCAGGAAGACCACGCGGGAACCCGTGGCGACGACGGCGTGGGAGAAGCCGGTCGGCGGGGACAGCTCCGGCGGGTTGACGCGTTCGGCGGTCACTCCGTCTCCCCTCGTGTGTGCATGGCGGCGTACAACTCCTTGGCGATGATGGACCGTTGCACCTCACTGGCCCCCTCGTAGATCCGGGGCGCGCGCACCTCGCGGTAGAGGTGTTCGAGGAGGTGGCCCCGGCGCAGGGCGCGGGCGCCGTGCAGTTGTACGGCGGTGTCGACGACGTACTGGGCGGTCTCGGTGGCGAGCAGTTTCGCCATGGCCGAGCGCCGCGGGACGTCGGCGGCGCCGTTGTCGTACGCGGTGGCCGCCGCGTACACCATCAGCCGGGCCGCCTCGGTCCGCAGGGCCATCTCGGCGACCTGGTGGGCGACGGTCTGCAGCGCGCTGAGGGTGCCGCCGAACGCCTCGCGGCGGGCGGTGTGGGCGAGGGTGGCGTCCAGCGCGGCCTGCGCCATGCCCACGGCGAAGGCGCCGACGCTGGGCCGGAACAGGTTGAGGGTGCCCATCGCGACCCGGAAACCGCGGTCCACCTCGCCGAGCACGTCGTCCGCGGTGACCGGGACGCCGTCGAAGTCGAGGGTGCCGATGGGGTGCGGGGAGAGCATCTCCAGTGCGCTTCCGGTGAGGCCGGGGCGGTCGGCGGGAACCAGGAAGGCGGTGACGCCGCGGGATCCGGCGCCGGGCGTGGTGCGGGCGAAGACCGTGTAGACGTCGGCCTCGGGGGCGTTGGAGATCCAGCACTTCTGGCCGGTGAGCCGCCAGCGGGCGGGACCCGCGGGACGGGCGGTGAGGGCGGCGGCAGAAGCGGCGGCGGGCGGGGTGCCGGCCCCCGCGAGTGGTGAGCGGTCCGGCTCGGCGAGGGGTGACGCGCCGGAGGCCGCGAGCCGCCCGGCACCACCGGGCGGGCCGAGCGGGCCGGCGCCGGGATCCACCAGCGGCGCACCGCCGGGCTCGGCCAGTGGGGAGCCGCCGGAGCCCGCCAGTGGTGAGCCGCCCGGACCGGTGAGCCGGCCGTCGTCGCCGGCGAGCGGTGCGGCACCCGGTTCCCCGAGTGGTGAGGCGCCCGGCGGGCCACTGCCTTCCGGCTCACCGCACTGCCCCACCACGCCCTCCGGGTCCGCGCGCAGGCCCAGCGCCGCCGCGTCCGAGCCCGCGCCCGGCTCGCTCAGGGCGAAGGCCGCCACCGCGCTGCCGTCCGTGACCGCCGGCAGCCAGCGATCGCGCTGGGCGGGAGTGCCGTGGGCGTGGACCGGGTGGGCGCCCAGGCCCTGGAGGGCGAGGGCGGTCTCGGCCTCGGTGCAGGCGTAGGCCAGGGACTCCCGCATGAGACACAGGTCCAGGGCGCCGGAGGTGAACAGGCGTTGCAGCAGGCCGAGCCGGCCCAGTTCGGCGAGGAGTGCGCGGTTCACGCGGGCCGGCTCGCCCTTCTCGGCGAGCGGGCGCAGCCGGTCGGCGGCGAGGGTGCGCAACTCGGCGCACCAGGCGAGCTGTTCCGGTTCGAGCGAGAATGCGGGCATTCGCCGGTCCTCTCTCCCCCGGGGACGACCGGGGTTCTCCTTCACCGTATCGCGCACCGTTGACTGTCGTCACCAAGACGATACGCTCCAAGGGCGAGCCCACCACGACGAGGGGCGAACCGCCATGGATCCAACGGTTTCCACCCGGGACGACGTTCGGCCGCCGACGGCTTCGGCGCACGTCGACACCTTCGCGCGCGACCACCTCCCGCCCCCGGACCAGTGGCCCGAACTCCGCTTCGACCTGCCGGAGCTGCGCTACCCCGAGCGGCTGAACTGCGCCGCCGAACTGCTGGACCCCTCGGCCGGGGTCGACGCCGAACGCCCCGTGTTCCGTACCGGAAGCGGGGAGATATGGACCTACGGCGAGCTGCGCGCCCGCGTCGACCGGATCGCGCACGTGCTGACCGGCGACCTCGGCGTGGTCCCCGGCAACCGGGTGCTGCTGCGCGGTCCGACCACGCCGTGGCTGGCGGCCTGCTGGCTGGCCGTGCTCAAGGCGGGCGCGGTCGCCGTCACCGTGCTGGCCCAGCAGCGCCCGCACGAGCTGAGCACGATCTGCGAGATCGCCCGGATCCGGTACGCCCTGTGCGACATCCGGTCGGTGGACGACCTGGTCAAAGCCGAGGTGCCCGGGCTCTCCCTCACGACGTACGGCGGCGACTCCCCCGACGAGCTGCTGCGCCGCCCGGCGCCCGCCACCCCGTTCCCGGCCGTGGACACCGCCGCCGACGACGTGGCACTGATCGCGTTCACCTCCGGCACCACCGGCCGGCCCAAGGGCTGTGTGCACTTCCACCGGGACGTCCTGGCGATCGCGGACACCTTCTCCCGCCACGTCCTGCAGCCGCGCGCGGACGACGTGTTCGCGGGCAGCCCCCCGCTCGGTTTCACCTTCGGGCTGGGCGGACTGGTCGTCTTCCCGCTGCGGACCGGCGCGAGCGCCCTGCTGCTCGAGGAGGCCCACCCGCGGCAGCTGCTGACCGCGATCACCGAGCACCGGGCCTCCGTGCTGTTCACCGCCCCCACCGCCTACCGGGCGATGCTCGACGCGCTCGGCGCGGACGGCACCGGCGACACCTACGACATCTCGTCGCTGCGGCGCTGTGTGTCCGCCGGGGAGAACCTGCCCTCGGCCACCTGGCACGCCTGGCACGAGCGCACCGGCCTGCGCATCGTGAACGGCATCGGCGCCACCGAGCTGCTGCACATCTTCATCTCGGCGGCGGACGGGGACATCCGGCCGGGCACCACCGGGATTCCCGTGCCGGGATGGCGCGCCCGGATCCAGGACGAGAGGGGCCGGCCCCTGCCCGACGGGGAGCCGGGGCTGCTCGCCGTGCAGGGGCCCGTGGGATGCCGTTACCTCGCCGACGAGCGTCAGCGCGGGTACGTGCGCGACGGCTGGAACGTCACCGGCGACACCTACGTCCGCGAGCCCGACGGGTACTTCCGCTATGTGGCCCGCGCCGACGACATGATCATCTCGGCCGGGTACAACATCGCGGGGCCGGAGGTCGAGGACGCGCTGCTGCGCCACCCGGACGTGGTGGAGGCGGCGGTCGTGGGACGGCCCGACGAGGCGCGCGGACAGGTCGTGGTGGCCTACGCCGTCCTGAAGGAGGGCGCGCCGCGCGACGCGGAGGCGTTGCGCGCGCATGTGAAGTCCGAGCTGGCGCCGTACAAGTGCCCGCGCGAGATCGTGTTCCTGGACGCGCTGCCGCGCACGGCGACCGGAAAACTCCAGCGCTTCCGGCTGCGCGGGGCGGACGGGACCCGGGCCGCGGACGCGAACCGCCCGGTCGACGGGGGACGGTGACGGAGCAGGTGACGGTGACCGGCACCTCGCGGACGACCTAAAATGATCAACGTGTCCGAGCAGCCCGCCCAGCCCGCCCCGAGGTCCCTCATCGTCACGCTGTACGGCGCGTACGGCCGCTTCGCTCCGGGCCCGGTGCCCGTCGCCGAGCTGATCCGGCTGCTGGCCGCGGTGGGCGTGGACGCGCCCTCCGTACGCTCCTCGGTGTCCCGGCTGAAACGGCGCGGGCTGCTGGTGCCGGCCCGCACCGAGCAGGGCGCGGCGGGCTACGAACTGTCCGCCGAGGCACGGCAGTTGCTGGAGGACGGCGACCGTCGCATCTACGTGACCGCCCCGCCCGCGGACGAGGGCTGGGTACTGGCGGTGTTCTCCGTGCCCGAGTCGGAGCGGAACAAGCGGCATGTGCTGCGCTCCCGGCTGGCCGGGCTCGGCTTCGGCACGGCGGCCCCGGGTGTGTGGATCGCCCCGGCCCGGCTGTACGAGGAGACCCGGCACACGCTGCGCCGGCTGCGACTGGACGCGTACGTGGACTTCTTCCGGGGCGAGCACCTGGGTTTCGCACCGACCGCCGAGGCGGTGGGGCGCTGGTGGGACCTGGCGGCGATCGCCAAGCAGCACGAGGCGTTCCTGGGCCGCCACGCGCGGGTGTTGAGCGCCTGGGAGCGGCGCGCCGACACCCCGCCCGAGGAGGCCTACCGCGACTACCTCCTGGCCCTGGACTCCTGGCGCCATCTGCCCTACGTGGACCCCGGCCTGCCGGCCCGGCTGCTGCCCGCCGACTGGCCGGGCGTCCGCTCGGCGGCGGTCTTCCGGGGGCTGCACGAGCGACTGCGGGACGCGGGAGCGGTGTTCGCGGGCGTCGCCGGACCATGACGGTAGGTGGCTCGCCGGTCACGCGGGCCACCACAAGTCCGGGGTGACCGGCGAGACACCCCCTAGATCTCGACGGGGGGCGTCGGCTCGGCGGTGTGCGCCAGCGTGAGCCGGGGCTTCGGGGCGTCCGCGCGGCCGGTCTGCGGCCGGCGGCTGCCGGCCCGGTAGGGGGCCGGCCAGACGACGCCGGGGCCCTGGTACTCCTGCTCGGCGGCGGCGTGCAGAGTCCAGTGCGGGTCGTACAGGTGCGGGCGGGCGAGCGCGCACAGGTCGGTGCGCCCGGCCAGGATCAGGGAGTTGACGTCGTCCCAGGAGGAGATCGCACCGACCGCGATCACGGGGACGCCGGCCTCCTGGCGGATCCGGTCGGCGAACGGCGTCTGGTACGACCGTCCGAACTCGGGCCGCTCCTCGGCCACCACCTGCCCGGTCGACACGTCGACGGCGTCGGCGCCGTGCGCGGCGAAGGCGCGGGCGATCGCCACGGCGTCCTCGGCCGTCGTGCCGCCCTCCGCCCAGTCGGTCGCGGAGACGCGGACGGTCATCGGGCGTTCCTCCGGCCACACCGCGCGGACGGCGTCGAAGACCTCCAGCGGGAAGCGCAGCCTCCCCTCCAGGCTGCCGCCGTAGGCGTCGGTGCGGCGGTTGGTCAGCGGGGAGAGGAACCCGGACAGCAGGTAGCCATGGGCGCAGTGCAGTTCGAGGAGGTCGAAGCCGGCCCGGGCGGCACGGCCCGCGGCGGCGGCGAACTGCTCGCGTATGTCGGTCAGCTGCGCCCGGGACAGCTCGCGCGGGACCTGGCTGTCCGGCCGGTAGGGCAGCGGGGAGGCGGCCACCAGCGGCCAGTTGCCCTCGGGCAGCGGTTCGTCCATGCCCTCCCACATGAGCTTCGTCGAACCCTTGCGCCCGCTGTGGCCGAGCTGCACGCCGATCGCGGTGCCCGGCGCCTGGCCGTGCACGAACTCGGTGATCCGCCGCCAGGCGTCGGCCTGCCGGCCGGTCCACAGCCCGGCGCACCCCGGGGTGATCCGGCCTTCGGGGCTGACGCAGACCATCTCGGTCATCACCAGGCCCGCGCCGCCGAGGGCACGGGCGCCCAGGTGGACGAGGTGGAAGTCGCCGGGGACGCCGTCGACCGCCGAGTACATGTCCATGGGTGAGACGACGACCCGGTTGCGCAGGGTCAGTCCGCGCAGCCGGAACGGGGTGAACATCGGCGGTGTGCCGGGCGGGCTGCCGAACTCGCGCTCGACGGCCTCGGTGAAGCGGGGGTCGCGCAGCCGCAGGTTGGCGTGGGTGACACGGCGGCTGCGGGTGAGCAGGTTGAAGGCGAACTGCCGGGGCGGCTGGTCGAGGTAGAGGCCGAGGTTCTCGAACCACTCCAGGCTGGCCCGGGCGGCCCGCTGGGTGGAGGCGACGACCGGTTTGCGTTCCTCCTCGTAGGCCGCGAGGGCCTCGGCGGTCGACGGCCGCTCCTGGAGGCAGGCCGCGAGCGCCAGGGCGTCCTCGACGGCGAGCTTGGTGCCGGAGCCGATGGAGAAGTGGGCGGTGTGGGCGGCGTCGCCGAGCAGCACCAGGTTGCCGTGCGACCAGCGCTCGTTGACCACCGTGCGGAAGGTGGTCCACGTGGACTTGTTGGCGCGCAACGGGCGGCCGCCGAGTGCGTCGGCGAAGATCTTGGCGCAGCGTTCGACGGACTCGGTCTCGTCCATCTCGTCGAAACCGGCGGCCCGCCACACCTCCTCGCGCATCTCGACGATGACCGTCGAGGACGATCGGTCCTGCGGCCCGAACGGCGCCGTCGAGGGGTGATGGCCGGACGACGGGCGGGCGTAGGGGTAGCCGTGCAGTTGCATCACGCCGTGTTCGGTCTCGGCGATCTCGAAGCGGAAGGCGTCGAAGGGGAAGTCGGCGGCGAGCCAGATGTAGCGGCAGCGGTGGCTCGTCACCCGGGGCCGGAAGACGTGGGCGTAGGCCTCGCGGGTGGCGCTGTGCACGCCGTCGGCGGCGATCACCAGGTCGTACGTCTCCGTCAGCCGGGCCGGGTAGGGCGCCTCGGTGCGGAAGCGCAGCTCGACGCCGAGCGAGCGGCAGCGCTCGTGCAGGATCTGGAGGAGCCTGCGCCGGCCGAGGGCGGCGAAGCCGTGGCCGCCGGAGGTGTGCCGGGTGCCGCGGTGCACGATGTCGATGTCGTCCCAGCGGACGAAGTCCCGCTGGAGCGCCTGGTACACCACGGGGTCGGCGTGCTCGATCCCGCCGAGCGTCTCGTCGGAGAGCACGACCCCGAAGCCGAAGGTGTCCTCGGGCGCGTTGCGCTCCCAGACGGTGATCTCGCGGGCCGGGTCCAGCCGCTTGAGCAGCGCCGCCGCGTACAGGCCGCCGGGGCCGCCGCCGACCACGGCGACCGTCCTCGGACCGGTCATCGCCGCCCTCACCTCCCCCGCCACTTCGGCGGCCGCTTCTCGGTGAAGGCGGCGTGGAACTCGGCGTAGTCCTCGCCGTTCATCAGCAGCGCCTGGGTGGCGGCGTCCATCTCGACGGACGCGGCCAGGGGCATGTCCAGCTCGGCGGTGAGCAGGGCCTTGGTCTGGGCGTGGGCGAGGGCGGGTCCGTCGGCCAGGCGGCGGGCGAGGTTGTGGGCCTCCTCGTCGGCGTGGCCCTCGTCGGTGAGCATGCTGATCAGGCCGATCCGCTCGGCCTCGGGGGCGCGCACCGGCTCGCCCAGCATCAGCAGCCGGGTGGCGTGGCCGAGCCCGACGACCCGAGGCAGCAGATAGGCGGCGCCCATGTCGCCGCCGGACAGGCCGACCCGGGTGAAGAGGAAGGCGAAGCGGGCGCTGGGGTCGGCCACCCGGAAGTCGGCGGCCAGCGCCAGGACGGCGCCGGCCCCGGCCGCCACCCCGTGCACCGCCGCGATCACCGGGAACGGGCACTCCCGTACGGCCCGCACGACCTGCCCGGTCATCCGGTTGAAGTCCAGCAGCTCGGCGGTGTCCATGGACAGGGTGGCGCCGATGATCTCGTCGACGTCGCCGCCGGAGCAGAAGCCGCGCCCCTCGCCGGCCAGCACCAGGGCGCGCACGGCCCGCTCCCGGGACAGCTCGGCGAGCAGGTCGCGCAGGTCGGCGTAGGCGCCGAAGGTGAGCGCGTTGAGTTTCTCCGGGCGGGCCAGGGTGACCGTCGCCACGCCGTCGTCGAGCTTGACGCGCAGGTGGCGCCAGTCGGAGGTGCGGGTGGCGGAGCCGGTGAAGGGACTCATGACGTACGGCCTCCTCGGCGCTCCTGGAGCGGGACTGCCTGTGCCTGCCGAGTACTTCCCCTCGAAGTTATCACTTATTCGTGACTGTCGTCATGATGGCGCGATAGTGCGGCGTGACAATGTGGCCGCCCCGCCACCGGCGCCCGTCGTTTCGTCACAGCTCGCCCATGGCGCGGTAACGAGCGGAGTCGTCGCGCGAGGCGGACCGTACTCCCGGGTAGGCCGTCCGTGCCGGGGCCGACGGTCCCGGACGGAGCCCGCCGGAAGCCGCCGGCGGCGGCCCCCGTACCATTCCCCTCGTCGAAAGCGGGGCAGCCCGATGGCCACCACTGCAACGCCGATGGTCTCCACGCCGGCGCCCCGCACCATGAACGGACTCACGGTGCACGAACCCTCAGCCTCGGCCTCCTGGCGCGTCGCGCTGCCGCACACGGCCGCCGCCGTGCCGGTGGCCCGCGCCCTGGTCCGGACGGCGCTGGCCGAGCCGGCGCACACGGTCACCACCGACAGCGACACGGCGGAGCTGCTCACGGCGGAGCTGGTCGCCAACGCGGTGGAGCACGCCGCGGGCACCGGCCCGATAGAGCTGGTCGTGCATCTGCTGCCGACCGGCTGTCACGTCGAGGTCCACGATCCGGACCCGGCCCCGCCCGGCGGGCTGACCCGGCCGGACCTGACTCCGCCCGACCCCTGGCGGGAGGACGGGCGCGGCCTGCTGCTGATCCGCGCCCTCAGCTCCTCCTGCGGCCACCGCCCGACCGAGTCGGGCAAGGCGGTGTGGTTCAGGCTGTCTGCGGTTCCCGCTCAGCGGCGGCACCCGGCGTGACCTCGGACGCGGCCCCGGCGAGCGTGGAGTGCCGGCGGCCGTAGCCGGCGTAGATCAGCAGGCCCAGCGCGAGGAACACGGCGAACTGGATCCAGGTCACCCGGCCGGTCTCGTACATCAGGTACAGGCAGAAACCGACGCCGAGCAGGGGTCCCACCGGGTACAGCGGCACCCGGAAGCTGCGCGAGAGACCGGGCTCGCGGCGGCGCAGGGCGATCACCGTGATGTTCACGACGGCCATGATGGCGAGCGTGCCGATGGTGCACAGGTTCATCACGGCGTCCAGCGACGCGAAGGCCGCCGGGAGCGCGAAGACGACCGCGACGATCAGGGTGCCCGCGACCGGGGTGGAGGTCTTCGGGTTCACCTTCTCGAAGACGCGCGGGATCAGGCCGTCGCGCGACATCGACATCAGGATGCGGGTCTGGCCGTACATGACCGCGAGGACGACCGAGGCGATGGCGACGACCGCGCCGAAGGCGATCACCGCGCCGCCCACGGCCGAGCCGGTGACCTCGTTGACGACGTAGGACAGGGCGGCGGGACGGCCGGCGACCTGCCCGCCGCCGATGGCGCCGATCGCGGCGAGCGCGACCGCGCAGTACAGCAGGGTCACGATGCCCATGCAGGCCATGATCGCGACGGGGAGGTCCCGGCGCGGGTTCTTGGCCTCCTCGCCGGCGGTCGTGATCGCGTCGAAGCCGATGTAGGAGAAGAACGCGGCCGTCGTGCCCGCGCCGATGCCGCCGAGGCCGGCCGGGGAGAACGGGGTGAGGTTGCCGTGCTTGAAGGCGCTGTAGCCGATGGCGCAGAAGGCCAGCAGGATGACGAGCTTCACGGCGGCCATGGCGGCCGTCGCGCGGGCGCTCTCGCGCACCCCGCGCACCAGCAGCACGGAGGCCATGGCGATGACGACCACGGCGGGCAGGTTGACGATCCCGCCGTCGCCCGGGCCGGCGGACAGGGCGGCTGGCAGCTGCACGCCGGTCAGACTGTGCAGCATCTCGTTGACGTACTGGCTCCAGCCGACGGCGACGGCCGAGATGGAGACGCCGTACTCCAGCAGCAGGCACCAGCCGACCAGGAAGGCGGTGGACTCGCCGAGTCCGGCGTAGGCGAAGGAGTAGGAGGAGCCGGAGACCGGGATCGCGCCGCCCAGCTCCGCGAAGGAGAAGGCGGTGAAGACGCAGGTGATCGCTGCGAGGATGAACGAGACGACGACGGCCGGGCCGGCCTGGGCCACGGAGTCGGAGAGGCCGACGAAGATTCCGGTACCGACGATGGCGCCGACGCCGAAGCAGATGAGCTGGAAGAGTCCCATCGTGCGCTTCAGGCCGTGGCCCTCGCGGTCGGCGCCGGATTCGGCGACGAGGAGGGCCGGGGACTTGATGCGGGGAGCGGGCATGGGGGGTGGTGCTCGTTTCTGGTGGTGCGGGGCGACCGGGTGGGTCGCGCGACGGCCGTGGAATGGGTGGTTCCGGGCCGTCGGTCAGGATACGGGGTGGTGGGGGGCCTCAGCCGGGCGCGCCGTCAGGCAAGGGTGGCGACCATGATCGCCTTGATGGTGTGCAGACGGTTCTCGGCCTCGTCGAAGACGACGGAGTGGGGTGACTCGAACACCTCGTCGGTCACCTCCAGGGAGGTCAGGCCGTGCCGCTCGTGGATCTCGCGGCCGATCTTGGTCCCCAGGTCGTGGAACGCCGGCAGGCAGTGCAGGAACTTCACGTCCGGATTGCCGGTGGCGCGCAGCACGTCCATGGTCACGGCGTACGGGGCGAGGGCCTCGATGCGCTCGTCCCAGACCTCCTTGGGTTCGCCCATGGAGACCCAGACGTCGGTGGCGACGAAGTCGGCCCCGCGCACGCCGTCCTCGAGGGATTCGGTGAGGGTGATGCGCGCGCCGCTGGTCCCGGCGAGCTCGCGCGCCCGGTCGACGATCTCCTGGGCGGGCCAGTAGGTCTTGGGCGCGACCAGGCGTACGTCCATGCCGAGCAGGGCGCCGGTGACCAGGTAGGAGTTGCCCATGTTGAAGCGCGCGTCGCCCAGGTAGGCGAAGGCGATCTCCTTCAGGGGCTTGTCGCTGTGCTCGGTCATGGTGAGTACGTCGGCGAGCATCTGGGTGGGGTGCCAGTCGTCCGTGAGACCGTTGTAGACGGGCACGCCGGCATGGGCGGCGAGCTCCTCCACGGCGGCCTGGCTGTCGCCGCGGAACTCGATGGCGTCGAACATCCGGCCGAGGACGCGGGCGGTGTCCCGCACGGACTCCTTGTGTCCGATCTGGGAGCCGGAGGGGTCCAGATACGTCGTGGAGGCACCCTGGTCGGCGGCGGCGACCTCGAACGCGCAGCGGGTGCGCGTCGAGGTCTTCTCGAAGATCAGGGCGATGTTTTTGCCGCCGAGGTACCGCGTCTCGGTCCCGGCCTTCTTGGCGGCCTTCAGCTCGGCGGCCAGCTCGAGCAGGCCGCGGAACTCCTCCTCGGTGAAGTCCAGCTCCTTGAGGAAGTGGCGGCCGGTGAGGGCGGTCGGGACTGTCGCCATGGGGGCGCTCCAGCGGGTGGGGGACACGACGGATGGAATTCTATACGATTCTCAGAATTTCTATGCGCTCTGTCGGGTCAGTGCCCGGCCGCAATCATGGTGCGATCGCGTCCCGCTCCACGGGACAGCTCATGCAGCGCGGGCCGCCCCTGCCCCGTCCCAGCTCGCTGCCGGGAATCTCGATCACCTCGATGCCCTGCTTGCGCAGATGCGTGTTGGTGGTGGAGTTGCGCTCGTAGGCGACGACGACGCCCGGCTCGACGGCGAGGACGTTGCAGCCGTCGTCCCACTGCTCGCGCTCGGCGGCGTGCACGTCCTGCGTCGCGGTCAGCACCCGGATCTCGCTCAGACCGAGCGCGGCGGCGATCGCCCGGTGCATGTGCTCCGGCGGATGGTCGGTGACCTTCAGCTCCTTGTCCCCGGCGCCCGGCTCGATGGTGTACGAGCGGAGCATGCCGAGCCCCGCGTACTGCGTGAAGACGTCGGCGTCGACCATCGTCATCACCGTGTCGAGGTGCATCAGGGCGCGCCGCTTGGGCATGTCCAGGGCGACGATGGTACGGGCCGACCCGGCGGCGAACAGCTTGTACGCGAGCATCTCCACGGCCTGCGGGGTGGTCCGCTCGCTCATCCCGATCAGCACCGCGCCGTTGCCGATGACCAGTACGTCCCCGCCCTCGATGGTGGACGGGTAGTCGGCCTGGCCCTCGGACCACACGTGGAACGTCTCGCCGCGGAACAGCGGGTGGTAGCGGTAGATGGCCTCGAAGTGCACGGTCTCGCGCTGCCGGGCGGGCCAGCGCATCGCGTTGATGGAGACGCCGTCGTAGATCCAGGCGGAGGTGTCCCGGGTGAACAGGTGGTTGGGGAGCGGGCCGAGCAGGAAGTCGTCCAGGTCCATCACATGGAAGCGCACGGAGGTCGGTTCCGGGTATTCCTGGAGGAACTCGCGCTTGGTCATGCCGCCGATCAGGGCCTGAGCCAGCTCCGGTGCGGGCAGCGACTCGAACGCGTCCCGGAGGTGGTCGGTGGCCAGCGGCCCGTACTCCTTCTCGTCGAAGACGCGGTCGAGGACCAGCGACCGGGCCGACGGGATCTCCATCGTCTCGGTCAGCAGATCCCCGAAGAGGTGTACGGCGACGCCCCGGTCGCGCAGCACGTCCGCGAACCCGTCGTGCTCGGCGCGTGCCCGGCACACCCACAGCACGTCGTCGAAGAGCAGGGCGTCCTTGTTGCTGGGGGTGAGCCTTTTGAGCTCGAGATCGGGCCGGTGCAGGATGACGCGGCGCAGCCGCCCGGCCTCGGAGTCGACATGGAATCCCATGTCTCCATCCTGACCATCGGCGACCGGATTCACCCTCGTTACGTCCGTATCCGCGCCTTGTTGTCATGGCTCCCGTCCTGGTGACGGTCCCCGTCGCGGTCATGGCCCTCCCGCATCGCCCTCCGGGCGAGAGGCAGGCGTGACCGCGGCGGGGACCACGGGTCACAGCCGGGGGTCCACCGGCTCCGACTCCAGGGCCAGCACCCCGAACACCGCTTCGTGCACCCGCCACAGCGGCTCGCCGTCGGCCAGCCGGTCCAGGGCCTCCAGACCGAGGGCGTACTCGCGGATCGCCAGCGACCGCTTGTGGTGCAAGGAGCGCTGCCGCAGCCGCTCCAGGTGGTCCGGGCGGGTGTACTCGGGACCGTAGACGATCCGCAGGTACTCCCGGCCGCGGCACTTGATGCCGGGCTGGACCAGGCGGCCCTCCGGGGTGCGCACCAGGGCGCCCAGCGGCTTGACGACCATGCCCTCGCCGCCCCGCCCGGTCATCTCCAGCCACCAGTCGACGCCGGCCCGCACCGACTCCGCGTCACCGGTGTCGACGTACAGGCGACGGGTCGTCCGGAGCAGTCCGGTGCCGTCGTGCTCCACGAGACGGTCGATCAGCGCGAGCTGCCGGTCGTGGGGCAGCGCGGCCAGGCTGCGGCCCTGGACCGCCAGGATCTGGAACGGCGCCAGGCGGACGCCGTCCAGCCCGTCGGTGGTCCAGCAGTAGCGGCGGTAGGCGGCCGTGAAGGCGGCGGCGGCGCTCGCGCGCTCGCGCTGGCGGTCCAGCAGCCCGGTGACGTCGACGCCGCGGGCCCCGGCGCCCTCCAGCGCGGCCAGCACCCCGGGGAACGCGGCGCCGGAGGCCGCGCCCACCGCCGCGTACTGCGTCCGCAGCAGCCCGGAGGCCTTCAGCGACCACGGCATCAGCTCGGCGTCCAGCAGCAGCCAGTCCGTGTCCAGTTCCGACCACAGCCCCGCCTGGCCGGCCGCCGTGCGCAGCCGGCCGAGGATCTGCTCGGTGACCGAGGGGTCGTCGAAGAAGGGGCGGCCGGTGCGGGTGTACAGCGCCCCGGTGGGGCCCTCGGCGCCGAACCGTCTGCGTGCCGCCTCCGCGTCACGGCAGACCAGGGCCACCGCCCGCGAGCCCATGTGCTTCTCCTCGCACACCACCCGCTCGACCCCGTCCTGCCGGTACTGCGCGAACGCCTCCTCCGGGTGCTCCAGGAAGTGCTCATCAGCGGCTCCGCCGCGGGCATCCACCCGTGAGGTCGCCGTCGGCGCCATGGTGGGCGGCAGGTACGGCAGCAGCCGCGGGTCGATCGCGAAGCGGCTCATGACCTCCAGGGCCGCAGCCGCGTTCTGCTCGCGCACGGAGACCCGGCCCGCGTGGCGGGTCTCGACCACGCGGCGGCCGTGCACGTCGTTCAGGTCGAGCGGCCGGCCGTCGTGCCCGCCGGGCGCCTCGGAGCGCAGCGGCTTGACCGGCTCGTACCAGACCCGCTCCGCGGGTACGTCGACCAGTTCCCGCTCCGGCCAGCGCAGCGCGGTGAGCTTGCCGCCGAAGACGGCACCGGTGTCCAGGCAGATGGTGTTGTTGAGCCAGGTGGCCTCGGGGACGGGGGTGTGGCCGTAGACCACGGCGGCCCGGCCCCGGTAGTCCTCCGCCCACGGGTAGCGCACCGGCAGCCCGAACTCGTCGGTCTCCCCGGTGGTCTCGCCGTACAGCGCGTGCGAGCGCACCCGGCCCGAGGTCCGGCCGTGGTACTTCTCGGGCAGACCGGCGTGGCAGACGACCAGCTTGCCCCCGTCCAGGACGTAGTGGCTGACCAGCCCCTCGATGAACTCCCGTACCTCCTGCCGGAACTCCTCGCTCTCGCTCTCCATCTGCTCGATGGTCTCGGCGAGTCCGTGGGTGTGCTGGACCTTGCGGCCCTTGAGGTGACGGCCGTACTTGTTCTCGTGGTTGCCGGGGACGCACAGGGCGTTGCCGGACTTCACCATCGACATCACACGGCGCAGTACGCCGGGGCTGTCCGGGCCGCGGTCGACGAGGTCGCCGACGAAGACGGCCGTGCGGCCCTCGGCGTGCACGCCGTCGACGTAGCCCAGCTCGGCCAGCAGCGCCTCCAGTTCCGACGCGCAGCCGTGGATGTCGCCGATGATGTCGAAGGGGCCGGTGAGGTGGGTCAGGTCGTTGAAGCGCTTCTCGGTGACGACCGTGGCGTTGTCGACGTCCTCCACGCCCCGTAGGACGTGCACCTTGCGGAAGCCCTCGCGCTCCAGGTGCCGCAGCGAGCGGCGCAGTTCGCGGATGTGACGCCGGATGACCCGGCGGGGCATGTCGGCGCGGTCGGTGCGGGCCGCGTTGCGCTCGGCGCACACCTCCTCGGGCACGTCCAGGACGATGGCGATGGGCAGCACGTCGTACCGCTTGGCCAGGTCGATCAGCTGCCGGCGGGCGTCCTGCTGCACGCTGGTGGCGTCGACGACGGTGCGCCGGCCGGCCGCCAGGCGCTTGCCCGCTATGTAGTGGAGCACGTCGAAGGCGTCCCGGGTGGCGCCCTGGTCGTTCTCGTCGTCGCTGACCAGGCCCCGGCAGAAGTCCGACGAGATGATCTCGGTGGGCTTGAAGTGGCGGCGGGCGAAGGTGGACTTGCCCGAGCCGGAGGCGCCGACGAGGACCACGAGGGAGAGGTCGGTGACGGGCAGCACCCGTCCCCCGGTCTGTGTCCCGGTCATGCCGCCTTCGCCTCCTTCACTGCGTCGATCACGAACACCGCCATCTGGGTGGGCGGGCCCACCTCGGGGTCCTCCGGCCCGACGGGCCGGAAGGCGACGTCGTAGCCGTGCCGCTCGGCGACCGCCGTGGCCCAGGCGCGGAACTCCTCGCGGGTCCACTCGAAGCGGTGGTCGCCGTGGCGGGTGTGTCCGGCGGGGAGGGACTCCCAGCGGACGTTGTACTCGACGTTCGGGGTGGTCACGAGGACCGTGCGCGGGCGGGCCGCGCCGAACACGGCGTACTCCAGCGCGGGCAGCCGCGGCAGGTCGAGGTGTTCGATCACCTCGCTGAGCACGGCGGCGTCGTAGCCCTTGAGACGGTTGTCGGTGTAGGCCAGGGACCCCTGGAGGAGCCGGACGCGCGAGGCCTGCCGCTCGCCCATGCGGTCGAGCTTCAGCCGCCGGCCGGCGATGGTCAGCGCCCGCATCGACACGTCGAGGCCCACGATCTCGGTGAACCGCGCGTCCTTCAGCAGCGCCTGCACCAACTGGCCCTGGCCGCAGCCGAGGTCGAGGACACGGGCGGCACCGGACTCGTGCAGGGCGTCGAGGATCGCCTCCCGGCGCCGCACGGCGAGCGGGGTCGGCTTCTCCTCGGTCTCGGGCTCCGTCTCCACGGCGTTGTCGATGTCCTCGACCTCGCTGTCGTCCGCCTCCGCGAGCCGCACCAGCTCCAGCCGCTCCAGCGCCTGCCGGGTCAGCGACCAGCGGCGGGACAGGTAGCGGCTGGTGATCAGCCGCTGCTCCGGGTGCTCGGGCAGCCAGCCCGCACCGGCCCGCAGCAGCTTGTCGACCTCGTCGGAGGAGACCCAGTAGTGCTTGGCGTCGTCGAGGACGGGGAGCAGGACGTACAGGTGGCGCAGGGCCTCGGCGAGGGTCAGCGCCTCGGATGCCAGGACGAGCCGTACGTACCGCGAGTCGCCCCACTCCGGGAACCCGGCGTCCAGCGCGACCGGCTCGGCGGTCACGGCCCAGCCGAGCGGCTCGAAGAGGCGCCGGACCAGTTCGGCACCGCCGCGCGCGGGGAGCACGGGCACCTCGACGCGCAGCGGCAGCGGCTGACCGGCGCGCTCCGGCCGGGCGTTGCACACGCCCCGCATCGCGCTGGAGAAGACGGCGCTCAGGGCCACGGCGAGCAGCGAAGAGGCAGCGTAGGGGCGGTCGTTGACGTACTGGGCGAGCGCCGCGTCGGGCGCTCCGCCGCGCTCCTTGCCCCGGCCGCGCCGGACCAGGGCCACCGGGTCGATCTCCAGCAGCAGCGCCGCCGTGCAGCGCCGGTCGTCCGCCTCGGGATAGAAGACGTGCGCCGTGCCGTAGGAGGTGGAGAACGCCTGCGCCTTGCCGGGATGCTTGTGGAGCAGGAAGCCCAGGTCGGTGGCGGGGCGTTCAGGGGTACCGGTGGTGGTGATCGTCAGGAACACGGTGGGCTGCCTCGAAGGGTCGGGAAGAAGCGAAAGCGCAGGTCGTACGCTTGTGCGCCTCCCCAACGTACAGAGAACGGCGCGTGGGCACCCGGGATTTTTCTCCGGGTCACGGCTGCCGCGGCGCCGGCCGGCCGCCTCGGCGCCGCTGCTCCCGCTGCCACGGCCGGACGCCGAGCTTCCCGGTGGTTCCGAGGTCGAGGTGGGGCGTCACGGTCACCGGGTCGGCGCCGTCCTTCGCGAGAACGCGGACGTACGGCACGTCGACGGCTGTGCCGGACTGCGTGGTGTTGCGCCACACCAGGCCGGAGACCGCGCTCTCGCCCGGCTTCAGGGTGACGGGCCGGGGCCCCTCGTCCCACTCCGGCAGGGCGGTGATGCCGCCGCTGCCCCGGAGGATCCTGACGCCCTGGATGGGCTCACGGCTGTCGTCCAGCAGCTCCAACCGCGGGTAGCCGTCCACGGTGTAGTCGTGCGTTCCGCAGTTCTCCAGGTGCAGGCCCACCACGCGCAGCCCCATGGCGGCGTCGCCCTGGTCGGCCGTGACCCGGATCCCGGAGGGCGGGCAGGCACCCGCGGCGGGCGGCGCCTCGTCCGCGGGGACCTTGGTGACCTCGGCGACCTCGGCCCGCGCCACCGGGGACGCGCCGGGCGGCAGAGCGCCCAGGCGGACCGTGCCGCGCACCGTCCTGCCGGGACCGACGTCGCGCACCGTCTCCCATGTGTTGCTCATGACTTCGCCGGTACGGGTGGTGAAGTCGAAGAGGACGGTGTACGTCATCGCCTCCGTACCGTCGTTGGTCACCTCGTACTCGGCGAGGACGCCCGAGTCCGCGGGCAGTCTGTCGGCGTGCACCACGTGGTCCCGGGACGGGGACGGGGAGGGCGACGCGGAGGGGATGGTCACCGCGGTGATCCGCACGCCGTCCTTTCCCGGATCGTCGACCCGGGTGCGGTCGGGCGAAGAGGCCGCGCCCGGGCCGGAGTTCCGGGTGCCCGCGTGCTCCGATCCGCACGCCGGGAGGAGCAGGACGGCGGCGAGGACCGGCAGGAGGGTGACTGATCTGCGCATTCGGTCACCCCATCAGGGCGCTTCCTCTCCGACTGTGGCGGAGGCCATAGTTCCGGTCACAGGCCTGTCACAGGTCCGGGGCCGGTCACCGCGGAACCGTACCTCTCGGTCCGGACGACGCCGCGTCCGGACCGAGAGGGCGACCGGTGTCGTACCACCGGTGGCGCGTCACGACAGTTGCGACTGCACCTGGGAGGAGATGAGCTCCAGGTGGTCCAGGTCGGCCAGGTCGAGGATCTGGAGGTAGATCCGCCGGGAGCCGATCTCGGCGTAACGGCCGATCTTGTCGACGACCTCGGCCGGCGAGCCGGCCAGGCCGCTCGCCTTGAGCTCGGCCACCTCGCGGCCGATGGCGGCGGCCCGGCGCGCGACCTCGGCGTCGTCCCGGCCGACACACGCGACGAGCGCGCTGGAGCAGACGATGTCGTCGGCGTCGCGTCCGATTGCCTCGGCGGCGGCCCGCACCCGGCCGAACTGCCGCTGGCTGTCCTCGACGGAGGCGAACGGGATGTTGAACTCGTCGGCGTACTCGGCGGCGAGCCGCGGGGTGCGGGTGGGGCCGTGCCCGCCGATGAGCACCGGGATCTTCGCCTGGGCGGGCTTGGGCAGCGCGGGCGAGCCGACGAGCTCGTAGTGCTTTCCGTGGAAGTCGAAGGTCTTGCCGGCCTCCGTCGCCCACAGTCCGGTGACGACGGCCAACTGCTCCTCGAAACGGTCGAACTTGTCCTTCGGGAACGGAATGCCGTACGCCGTGTGCTCCGCCTCGTACCAGCCCGCGCCCAGGCCGAGTTCGACCCGGCCGCCGGACATCTGGTCGACCTGCGCGACCTGGAGGGCGAGCACGCCGGGCAGCCGGAAGGTGGCGGCGGTCATCAGTGTGCCGAGCCGGATGCGCCTGGTCTCGCGGGCGAGCCCGGCCAGGGTGATCCAGGCGTCGGTGGGGCCGGGCAGACCGTCCCCGTCGCCCATGTGCAGATAGTGGTCCGAGCGGAAGAAGGCGTCGAACCCGAGGTCCTCGGTGGCCTTGGCCACGGCGAGCAGAGTGTCGTAGGTGGCCCCCTGCTGGGGCTCGGTGAAGATACGGAGATCCATGCCTTCATCCTGCACGCATCCGTACGCCGGCGTGCACTCCCTCCACGCACCCGCCCTGCCCGCCGGGCGAACCTCTCAGCCCGCTTCCCGCTCCGGCAGCGCCGCCGCCTCCCGGGCCGCCAGCTTCCGCAGCATCTCGCAAACCCGGTCCCTGGACTCGTCGGCCGCGTCGATCGCCTCCATGCACTGCCAGTAGGTGCACTCGTCGGCGGCGGAACTGGCGATGCCGACCAAGGCGATACCCACCTCGCCCAGCAAGCCGCCGAGCCCCACCAACGCCTCGTGCGCGTCGGCGAGTTCGGTGAGCTGGGCGGCCCGTAAGTCCCCGGGATCGAGTTCGGGGGCGTCGAGCACCCCGCAGCCCCGGCCCGCCAGTTCCGTCAGTCCCAGTGCCTCACCCCGCAGTTCGGGCGGTCCCGAGACCGCGAGGCGGCTTCCTATCGCCTGCGCCAGGGCCTGCGCCTGCCACACCTCGGTCAGGATGACAGGGGCCTCGCCGCTCCCCGCCAGGGCACGCCTGCTCGCCAGGATGAGCCGCACCGCATCCATGCGCTGCCCCCGTCTCTCCCCACGTGCGTGCTACTCGCACGTGTGCCCGAACTCCGTTGTTCACTACCCAGAGTGACTCTAAATGGAGCGGAAAGCCAGAGGAAGGCGGAAATCTCTGGACAACAAATCGATTTCCACCGAGCGGACGACTTCGGAGAGTGATATTGGAAGGCTTCATTCCGCTGAGATGCCGAACGTGGCCCGGACGATCGGACCGGCTGAGTGGGTCGGCCGGGAGCGTCGGCCTGCCCGGTGCGTCGGCCGTGCGAGTCGGGCAGGGTGGGTGCGGCTCACCGGTCGGCTCGGAGTCCTACGGGGCGCTCGAGTCCTACGGGCGCCCCGGGCCCGCCGGGCCTTCCGCCGACCTCGCCGTGCGGCCGGGCACCGGGAATCTGCTCTCGTTGCGGTCGATCTTCGCGGCCAGCGCTGCCAGCGGATCCACGTCGAGCACCTCGCACAGTTGCAGCAGATATGCGAGGACGTCCGCCACCTCGTCGCGCACCCGGTGGGCCGTCTCCGGGTCGGACATGACCCGCGCCGACTCCTCCGGAGTCAGCCACTGGAAGATCTCGACCAGTTCGGACGCCTCCACACTGAGCGCGGCGACCAGGTTCTTCGGGGTGTGGTACGGCTGCCAGTCACGCGCGGCGGCGAACTCGGCGAGCCGGCGCTGCAGCGCGGCCAGTTCCACGTCCCCGGGGTCCCGGGACTCCTCGCGTTCCTCACGGTGATCGGTCACCGCACCAGGTCTACCACTCGGGCCTGTCGCGCCTCCCCCACCCCACCCGCCCACTCCACGTCGCTCACCGCCCCGACGAGGCGGATGTGCCCCCGTTCGCACATCCGCGCCGCCAGCCCCAGCAACTCGTCACGCTGCCTGGGATCCAGCCCCGTGCCGAAGTCGTCGCAGAGCACCGTCAGCGTCTGCAACGCCGCCGGCACCTCACCCACCGGGTCGACGTCCAGCACCCCCGGCCCGGTCAGCAGCACCAAAGCCATGGCGGTGTAGCGGAGTTCGCCGTCGCCCAGCCGCTCGAACCCGGTGCGCACCCCGTCACCGCGGTCCAGCACCGCCCGTACCCGCCCGCCGCGCACCTCCTCGGCGAGCACATCGGCCACGGGCCCCGCGCATCCGGCGCGGACCGCCTCCACCAGCAGCCCGTGCCGCCGCCCGCACTCCGTACGGGTACGCCACAGGACGGCGGCCAGGTTGTCGCACCCGCGCATCAGGCGTCCCGTTCCGACCGGTACCGACCCGCGCATCCGACCGGGCCGCGGCTCGCACACGAACACCGACCGCAGGGCGACCACCATCTGTTCGGCGGCGGCGAGCACCTGCCGCTGCCCCTCGGTCCTCCCGGCCACCCGCAGCGGCACCAGCGCGGTGCCGAGCCGGTCGTCGGGCAGCGACGCCCTGGTCACCCCCGTCGTACCGGCGGTGTGCCAGGTCGCCCGGACCGCCCGCCGGCCGGGATCGCGCAGCGCCGTCTCCAGCAGGACGCGCCCGCCGGCCGTCAGCCTCTCCCCCACGACGCGCAGTTGGGGCTCGGCCTGCACGGCCAGGTCCAGGCGCACCGGTCCCTGGGGACCGTCCGCGGTACAGCCGATCCGGAATCCGCGGCGGTGCTGGGCGTCCGGCCGCGCACGCTCGGGGACGCAGGCGCCGGGATCCAGGAACACCTCGTCGAGGGCGGCACCGCTGCCGAGCCGGGCCAGCGCCTCGTACGCCCGGAGCGCGCCGGTCTTGCCGCAGCCGCTGGGCCCGGCCAGCAGCGTGAGCGGCCCGAACGGGAAGCGGGCACCGCGGTGCCCGGCGAAGGCGGACAGCCGCAACTCGGTGATGCACGGCCGCTCCGGCCGGGACGGAGACGTACGGGACGCCGAGGTGGGGGACTCGGAGACACCGGACTCGGACGGAGGCGCGGCCGGAACCGGAGGCGGGGGCTGCTCGGACGGGGACGGCCGGGACAGGGACGGCTGGGACAAGGGCATGGCGGACGCCGGGAACGCGGACATGCCCGGACGGTAGGGCCCGGCCGCACGGGCGAACCGTTCCGCCCGGCCCGCCTTCCCACGATCGGGGGACGGCCCGCCGCACTCCGCCGTCCCGGCTCACACGCCGGGGGCCGCCGCCCCCTCCATCAGGCCGCTCACCTCGGTGCCGGCCGGCGTCAGCAGGAACACGTTCCGGTCGACCCGGTGCATCCCGCTCGCCAGGCCGAAGACGACGCCGGTGCTGAAGTCCAGCACCCGCTTGGCCACCTCGTTCTCGGCACCGGTGAGGTCCAGCAGCACCGGGATGCCCCCCATCAGCGTCTCGGCGACATCACGGGCGTCCGCGAACACGTTCACTCTGAGCACGACGAACCGGCGCCGCGTCTCCGTCTCCGCCTCCGGGAGCGCTCGGTGGCCCACCGCGGACGGCCAGGCGTCGCGGCCCCGCAACGGGACGACCTGGGCGAGCCCCTCCCACTGCTCATCGGTGACGTCATAGCTGTTCACCGGCTCCCCCTGACCTGACTCGCGCTGATCGCCTGCATCAGCCAATTCTTACGCCATGTCACCTGTTCGGCCCAACAGCGACACGGTGGGCTACGGCACACCGGCTGCCGGAGGAGCCGAGGAGGAAGGTCTCTCGGACGCCGCCTTCACGGCACGTGCGGTCCTCCGAGGTAGCGCCCCGCGTCGTCGTACGGCCAGGCGTTGGGCTCGCAGCCCTTCAGGCCGTATATCTGCTGCATCATCGCCGGCGCGGGGCTGCCCGGTCCGGGGCACGTCTCGTGGCCGTGGCCGATTCGATGTCCGACCTCGTGGTTGATGATCAGCGCGCGGTACTCGGAGACGGGCCCCGAGAACTCGGGGGACCCCGTGAGCCAGCGTTTGAGGTTGACGACCACCCTGGGGCCGACGTCGCAGTTGACCTCGCCGTGGGTGTCCAGTCCGCCCTCGGCGCAGATCCGGTCCGCGGTGTCGGGGCTGGCTATGTCGATCACGAAGTCGGACGGCTGCCGGGAGACCAGCTGGAACGCGTCGCGCCCGTCGGTGGTCCAGCTCCGTCCGTCGGCGAGGATCCGCTCGATCTCCCGGGCCGCCTCGTCGGCCGCGATGCCCGTTCCCTGCTCGACCTTGACCATGTATCGCCGGATCCTGGTGCCCTTGCCGTACACCTTGCCGGACGCCTGCGCGGTGTCGAACCGCCCGTTCCCGTGCTGGAGGACCGCCGGCGTGGTCGGCGGCTTCGATGTGCTCGGGGACTTCGGTGAGACGTTTCCCGTCTCCGGGCGTGCCGTTTCCTCCTGCGTCGGCGTGAAGCGGCCCTCCGTTCGCCGGGGGGAGGGCGTGGACTCCTGTCCCCGCGGCGCCCCCACGCGGGGGCCGTCTCCCCAGGGCCCACCCGCGTTCAGGGCCGCCACGCCCAGCGCGCCGGCCGTGGCCAGCGCGAACAGGACGTAGCGACGGCGACGGCGGTGGGCGCGGCGAAGCGCGTTACGGCGAGCGGTGCGGCGGCCGCGCCGACCGGACGTTCCGGGGCCGCCGGGCGGAGGGAGGGTGGTTCCTGGCATGGCGCCCAGGCTGCGGACCGCATGTGATGCCTTCTGGACCGAAAGGTCACGAGATCATAACGGGGACGGTCCGGTCGTGCGGCGCGGCCCGCCATATGATCCTTTCGTAACAGTTCTCCCGCCGGACGGCACCCGGCGGCCAGGGCCGTCCACGGCCCGCACATACTGATCGACATGCCCCGGATCCTGCTCATAGAAGACGACGCCGCGGTACGTCGGGGTGTTCAGCTCGCCCTACGTCACCACGGGCACGACGTCGTCGCCGTCCCGACAGGTGAGGAGGGCCTGCGGCAGCTTGTCCCCTTCCGCCCGGACGTGGTCGTACTGGATCTCATGCTGCCCGGCATGCCCGGCCTCGACGTCTGCCGGCGGATCAGGGAGCGCGCGCAGGTCGGCATCATCATGATGACCGCCAAGGGGGACAGCATCGACATGATCGTCGGTCTGGAGGCGGGGGCGGACGACTACGTGGTCAAACCGGTCCAGTCCCGCGTTCTCGAGGCCCGGGTGCGCGCGTTGCTGCGCAGGCTGGACGCACCGGCCTCCGGCGCTGCGCGGCCCAGGACCGAGTCGCACGGCGACCTGACCATCGACCGGGCGGGAATGCTGGTGAGGCACCGCGGGCGACCGGTCGGCCTGGCCCCGTCCGAACTGCGGCTGCTGCTCGCGCTGTCCGCGGCGCCCGGTCGGGTACTGAGCCGTCAGCAGCTGCTCGAAGCGGTCTGGGAGCACAGCTACCACGGGGACATACGCCTGGTGGACGCCTGCGTCAAACGGCTGCGCGGCAAGCTCGGCGAGCTGGGCGGCGCCCCACGCTACATCCACACCGTGCGCGGCTTCGGCTACTGCTTCCGGTCGTCGTGATGTTCGCCGGAAAGCAACGTGCCGGCCTCCGCGGCGGCCTGCGGCTGCGCCTCGTGGTGGGGTTCGCGGTCGTCGCCGTGGTCAGCGCGCTGACCACCGGCGCACTGACGTTCCGCGAAGCACGCACCGGGGTGCTCCAGCAGAGCCAGGACGCGGTGGTCAGGGAGTTCCGGGACAGCGTCGACGCCCGTGCGCCCGGGTACTCCGACCGGCCCGGCCAGTCGGACCTCGACTCCATCGTGCGGGAGCTGGCCTGGACCCACCGCTCACAGCAGTGGCGATTCCTGGCCACCTACGGCGACCTGCGCGCCGTCTACGGGCCGCAGGACAGCTTCGCCGCCGTGACCCCCGAACTCGAGCGGTCCGTGAGCACCCGCCCGGCCGCCGTCTTCCAGCGGGTGCGCCACGGCGGGCGGGCGTACCTCGTGGTCGGACTGCCCGTCTGCTACGAGACCTCCGCCGCCAAGACCCTGACGCCGTCGGGACTCGTGCTCTACCTCGTGGTTCCCCAGCGGAGCGAGCAGCTCTACGTCAACGCCCTGGTCACCGCGATCGAGCGGGCCATGCTGCCGGCGCTGGGCCTGGCCGTGCTCCTCGCGCTCCTGGTCGCCCGCGGTGTGCTGCGCCCCGTTCGCGCCCTGGGCCGGGCCGCCCGGAGAATGGCCGCGGGGCACCTCGACACACGGCTGGCGGTCAGCGGCTCCGACGAACTGGCCGGGCTGTCCAGAACGTTCAACGACACCGCCGCCGCGCTGGAGCAGTCGGTGGCCGAGCTGCGCCGCATGGAGGCGCGGGCCCGCCGCTTCGCCGCGGACGTCTCCCACGAACTGCGCACCCCGCTGGCCGCCATGACGGCGGTCACCGACGTGCTGGACGAGCGTTCGTCCCGTCTGGACCACGTCACCGGAGAGGCGGTACGGCTCGTCAGCGAGGAGACGTCACGGCTGGCCCGGCTGGTCGACGACCTCATGGAGATCTCCCGGTTCGACGCCGGCGCCGCCGAACTCGCCCTCGACGACATCGACGTGGCCGAGTCGATACGACGCACCCTCGCCTCCCGCGGCTGGTCGGGCCAGGTGACGACAGAGCTGCCGGACGGCCCGCTGCGCGCCCGGGTCGACCCGCGCCGGCTGGACGTGGTGGTGGCGAATCTGGTCGGCAACGCGCTGCGGCACGGCGCACCGCCGGTGACGGTGCGCCTGACGGCCGGGAGCGATGAGCTGCCGGAGGACGGATGGGTCGTCGTCACGGTGACCGACCGGGGCCCCGGTGTCCCCGAGGCCGCCCTGCCGCACGTCTTCGAGCGCTTCTACAAGGCGAGCGCGGCCCGGACCCGCAGCGAGAGCAGCGGTCTGGGGCTGGCCATCACCGCCGAGAGCGTGCGCCTGCACGGCGGGCACGTCCGGGTGGCCAACCGCCCCGGTGGCGGCGCCGCCTTCACCGTCGAACTGCCGCGACAGCGCGGCTCCGCCGCCGGCCCCGCCGCCGGCCCGAGGGAAAGGAGCGACGGAGCGTGACAGCCGTCCGCAGGGCCGCCCGCGCCGCACTCGCCGCCGCCCTTCTCTCGGTGGCGGGCTGTGGAGTGCCCACGTCCGGCGTCATCGACGCCGGGGCGCCGGCCACCGGTGTCCCGGCCCGGTCCACGGTCTACTTCCTGGCCGACTCGCGCCTGCACGCCGTACCGCGTCCGACCACCGGCGGCGGCAGCCCCGTCGCGGAAGCCG
This sequence comes from Streptomyces sp. NPDC003393, assembly GCF_053589015.1. Classification (NCBI taxonomy): domain Bacteria; kingdom Bacillati; phylum Actinomycetota; class Actinomycetes; order Kitasatosporales; family Streptomycetaceae; genus Streptomyces; species Streptomyces sp. NPDC003393. The sequence goes on from NZ_JBSFRB010000021.1 coordinate 89,309, forward strand.
TTCGGCTGCTCCTCCGCGGGCCCACCCCGGCCGAGGCCAGGACCCTGTCCACGGCGCTGCCCGCAACACCGGACGGCGTCGACATCAGGGCGGACGGAGACATCGTCACCGTCCGCTTTCCCCCCGGGGTGGACCGCCTGGACCCACGGGCGATGGCACAGCTCACCTGCACTGTCGCGACAGCCCTCGGCAAGCGCGCGGCGTTCCCTCCGGCACCCCGGCGGTCCACTGCGCCACCAGCCCTGCCGGAGGCCCCCGGTGGGGTGTCGAAGTACGTCGGTGTCCGGGCCGTGGGCACCACATGGAAGACGCTCGGGACGGACGCCGCCTGCCCGGTCGACTGAACGCCGGACGGCCGTGGCGCGGCGGTCATGGACCGCCGCGCCCGGACCTGTTCGGGTGTCAGCTCGCGGAGCAGGACACCGTGGGCCAGGTGGTGCTGCCGTTCTTCTGGATGGTCACGCCCCAGTTGTTGCCGTTGCCGTTGGGCCTGGCCACCAGCGTCTGGGCATCGGGATAGCTCGCCGTCACGTTCCAGGTCGCCATCACCTTCTCCGGCGAGGGAACCCGCATCGTCACCGTCCAGTTGCTCGAACCGCTGACCGAGACGTTCAGGTTGTAACGGTCGCTCCACTGCTGACCTGCCGAGAGGGTCGCGGAGCAGCCGCCGCCACCACCGCCGCCGGAGTCCGTGCCGCCGACCGTGATGTTGGAGCTGCCGCTGCTCTGGTAGCCCTCGGTGGCGAGGATCATGTAGTTGAAGGAGCCCAGGTTCATGCCGTGGCTCGCCCAGGCGTCGAAGTGGTTGCCGGTGGTGATGGTGCCGCCGGTCCGCTTGGACTGCCGCACGCTCCAGTACTGGTTGAAGGTCTTGGTGCCCTCGATGGACGGCGCGTTGTAGCGGGTGGTCTCGTAGATGTCGTAGGTGCCGCCGTCGCTGGTGACCGTGCCCTTGTACGTCCCGGTGGGCCGGTAGGTGCCCCAGTTGTCGACCACGTAGTACTCGACGAGCGGGTTGGTCGTCCACCCGTACAGGGCCAGGTACGCGTTGCCGGACGGGTTGAAGCTCCCCGAGTAGTTGACGGCCTTGCGGCCGCCGGTGCTCCAGCCCTTGCCGGCGACGAAGTTGCCGGTGTTGTGCCACGAGGTGCTGTAGTTGCCGCCGGAGCCCAGGTTCATGGACACCGTGCCCTGGCTGTCCGTCCAGAACGAGTAGTAGTACCCGTTGTCGGTGCCGGTCTGGTTGGACGTGATGGTCGTGTCGGCACTGGCGGCGCCGGGCAGCAGCATGGCCGCCATGGCGGCCAGCGCGATGGCCCAGGCGCTTCTGACGAGCAGTCTGAGGCGGCCGCCGCCACGGCCCTTGGGATGCGCAAGTGCGTTCATGTCCGTGCTTCCTCCTCGCGTCCTCCACATGAGGTGTCGATGAGTGTTGGCCTGCCCCTGACAACTGTCAACAGTTTCGGCGCCGGTTTCGAAAGCTTCGTCGGTGGAATCCTGACCCGAGCAAGCCATTGACACAGCTCAACCCGGGAGAGCCAAGAATTCGACAATCTCCCCTCCACGAACCCCCCATCTTCATGATCGGAATACAGGCCTTGGATCTCGAAATTTTCGACGCCTTTAACGACCGCTGACGGAGTGACATCTGGCGGGCCTCTGAAGTTCACGGGGAGCGGCCGGGCCGGTATGCGCGTCTCCGGGCGGCGGGTGGCCGCCGGCACGACGGACGAGGAGTTCGACCCGTCGCTGTCGGCGACGGCGACGACCGCTGATTCCGTGACAACTGGCCCCGAGAGCAGCGCGCTTGCGTTAGCCTTGCGCAACCGACGCAGGGCACACACACGGTGCCGAGCGGCCTCGAGGAGCAACGTGCAGCAGTATTCCGTCCTCAGCCTGGTGGGTTCGGGCTGCTTCGGCCTGGTCGTCGGGTGGATCGCCTACCGGACCCTGCGACGCTCCGAGGGCTCGCGGATCTCCGACCTGGTCACCGTGGTGGCCGCGCTCGGCGGCGGCGTGGTGATCAATACGCGGTTCCCCGACCCGGACCTGTTCGCCTGTTACGCGTTCGGGCTGACCGTCGGATTCTTCGGCTACCTCGTCGTCGCAGGGATGCTGAACCGTGCGGAGCGCAAGCGGAGGGCCGCCGCCCAGCCGGCAGCGGGCGCCACGGTCGAGTCGCCCTCTCTGCCGCAGCACGACGTGCCGAGCGTCAGCTCCTTCATGGGCGACTGAGCCTGAGGTCGGCGCAGCAGTACGCCGTGTACGCGAGTCCCAGCAGGTTGCCCTTGCACAGCAGTTCGGCTCGCACCCGGTGCAGTGACTCGCCCACGGTCAGCCCGGCCAGGAAATGACGCCAGAACGACTGGGCCACCTCACCCGCGAAGTTCTGCCCGACCGAGATCTCCGTGCCGATGACCCCTGAGGCGCCCAGGCTGCTGAACACGTCGACGAAGGTCAGCCAGGTGCCCGGGGTGTCGTCGGTGGTGTGGCAGCCGTTGAGGAAGACAAGCGGCGCGTTCTCCTCCCAGTCCCGCCATCCGGTCGTCCCCGCCTCGCCCGTCCTCCCGGCCGCTCCGGTCGTCTCGGTCATCCGGGCCGAGATGTCGGCCGGCCTGACCCGCTCGCCGTTTCCGATCTCCAGCTCCGTCGCGCCGGTACGGTCGGCGGCGTCCTTCTGACGACGGCCGTGGCAGTACAAGTACACGCAGTCCTGACCGGCGCGGAAGAGTTCGCCGAGCAGGGACTCGCGAGAGTCGCAGTCGCGCAGGTTGGCCTCCCCGAACTGCTCCCGCAGAGACAGCAGATGTCTTTCCGTCAGGTCCGGCCGAGGCAGGGTCAGGGCGCGCCCCACGGTCACGTGCGGTGTGCCCAGGCCACGTCCGGCGCGGAGCGGCAACGCACCCCGGTGCGTGCGTGAGGTGGGCTGCTCGATCGCGTGCCGGAAACCCCAGAAGCCGTACGGACACACGGTGTTGCGGGTGTGCCGTGCCGAGTCCGGGCAGGCCCGCGCGGTGCCGTCGCCGGTCCGGGCCTGTTCCAGTCCGGCGTCGCAGTACACGGGGTCGTCCCCGGTGTCCACGGGGATGTCGTAGACCAGCGCCCAGGGGAACATCAGCGGCTGCCCCTGCTGCCGGCAGATCTGGATGGTCGCGGGCTCCCGCAGCCGGTCGCGCAGCGCCGCCCGCTGCGCGGGCACCGGCGCCAGCAGATGGAGCAGGTCCCAGCCGGCGGCGGCCAGCCGCCACAGGTCGTCCCGGAACTCCGCGGGACTCTTGGTGTTGTCCGCGCCGAGCCGGTCCAGCGCGGGGACTCCCTGGCCGCCGGGCCGCTCCGGGGGCACCGCACGGGTGGCGTGCACATCGGTGAGTACCGTACGGGCCCGGGTGAGGGCGCCCTCGATCTGCGCCTCGGTCAGCCAGAAGGTGCTCACCGGCCGGTCCCCGCCGTCCACGTCCACGACCAGGGCCCCGTCGCGTGAGCGGGAGACCCTGATGGCCGCGTCCCGGTCCGGCAGGTCGTCGAGGCCGAGGAAGCCCGAGGTCAGCGTGAAATCGACCTGGCCCCGCAACGAACCCCCGGCGGACTGCTCCTGCTCCGCCACCCGCGCGAGGACGGTCGCGGACTGGAGCAGGTTGCCCCGGTACGCGACGGTGACCCGCAGGCTCGCCGCGGAGCGCGGCCCGTCGGGCGCCGTGACCGGGATCCACACGTACTCCCCGCGGTGCTCCGGCCGGCACGCGTGCCGGCCACCCGGTGGGCACGGACAGACGTAGGCGTGGCCGTCGAGCGGCAGGAACATCGCGTGCCGCCGGTCCGGCACCAGGAAGTCCTCGCTGAGCACGGTGATCTGCAGCCAGTCGCCGCGCCCGCCGGCGTCCGCATGCGGCAGCGCGTCGTCCGGGAGCGGCCGGGCGCTGTCCCGCAGCAGGCTGTCGCGGCCCAGAGCCCCGATGTCCAGCCGGAGGTGGTACCGGGCGCCCGCTCGCAGCAGCCAGTCGTGGGGCACCACCCGCCGGGAGATCGGCCAGGTCAGATTGAGGTTGAGGTAGCGACGGCCGGGCGGGGCGGCAGCCGACCGGTCCTCGGGGACGGCCACCGGGACGGAGTTCTCCACCGGCGGCGCCGGATCCGGGACGGCGCGCTCGTCCACCTCGCGCTCGGCCTGGTAGGCCCTCAGCATCCGTCTCACACAAGGGTGTTGGTGCCGTAGTCGCTGGAGCTCGAGCAGGAACGTCTGCTCGTCGGCGATGTTCCCGGCCAGCAGGTCCTCCAGGTCCCGCCGGGCGGGCTCGTCCAACTCGTCCCACAGGGGAGAGGTGCTGAGCCGTCGCAGCTCCTCCTTCCCGATCGGCGCGGTGTCGACCATGACTGACGGGCCTTTCGACTGAGGCGGGGGAACACCAGGCTGAGGAAACCGGAGGGACAATTGTGCCTGCGGATGCCGGGGGCGGGTTCACAGGACGGAGGGCCGCATGGCGGTGACACCACGTGACGTACTGGTCGAACTGTCCTGGGGGGACGGCGAGGAACTGCGCGCGGAACTCCTGACGTCCGAAGGCGGGCCCGGTGGCGAGCCCGAGATCCTGCGCACGGACGACGACGACATCGAGGCCCTGCTCTCCCCGGAGGGCGACCAGTTCGCACTGGCGGACCTGTCGAACACGGTGCTGCCCAAGACCGTCCGCGAGCACATCAGCCGCGAAATGGCACTGTTGACGGAAAGTCAAAGGCTACGGCTGAGAATACGGCTGGGCTCCGGCCCCCATGACCTGGTGCGCCTGGCGGCCCTGCCGCTCGAGCGGATCCGGGTGCCGGAGGCGAACAGGGCCGACGCGCACGGGCCGTGGCAGAACTGGGTGGAACACGGCTGCCTCGCCCGGCACGTCCCGAAGACACCCCTGAGCGAGCACCCCCGCATCTCCCTCGTCCGTGAGGTCCTCCCCCGGCGCACGATGCCCTCGGCGGTCGTGGCCGGCCGCAGCGATGTCGTCGTGATCGCCAATGCCGCCGCCGTCCAGGGGGACATCACCACCCAGGCGGGTACGACGCGGGCCGTGGCCGGTCCGGGGCCGCTGGCTTACGGAAGCGGGGACCAGGACCGGATCGTGGAGGTCCTGCGCGGCACCCGGTTCCGGACCCGGCCGGTCGAGCCCGCGCCGGCGGATGTCGAGGCGGTCCACCGCGAACTGGCCGTCGGGCCGCTCGCCTTCTACTTCGGCGGACATCATGTCGACGGCGGTCTCGTGGTCGCCCGTCGACCGGGGGCCACGGACGCGCACTGGCTGGACGGCGACACACTCGCCGCGTGGCTGGTGGAGGAGATGGTTCCGCTGGCCGTCCTGATGGCCTGCGACTCGGCGTCGCCGGCCGCCGGTGACGAAGGGCGTCATGAGCCGGCCCTGGCCGAACGGCTGGCGCTGGCCGGGGTGCCGTACGTGGTGGCGGTGGACGGCAAGGTCCGCGACGGCCAGGCGGCCGAGTTCGCCCGCCGGTTCTTCACGGCCCTGGTCAACGGCCATGACGTGGATCTGGCGGTGCTGGAGGGCGCCAGGGCCTTCGCGGGCGGCGACGTCCGTCCGGTGCTGTTCACCTCCCGGGCCGGGGCCCCGCTGAGACTGGGTACTCCGGCGCCTCGGGAGACGGCCTCGATGCCGTCGGTGGCGCACCGTGTGCCGGCGGAGGTCGTCGACCGGCTCGACGAGCGCTTCCGGGTGTGCCTCGAGGCGGACTTCTGCCTGCGGGAGGGCGCCTTCACCGCGGTGCTCGCCGATCCCTCGGGCGACGACCTCGCGGATCTGCTCAACCGTACGGAACAGGACCTGTGGCGGACGAGAGCCGAGCGGAAGGAGCCCTTGGACGGTGAGCGGCTCCTCTGGTACACGTACGACTCGCCGCGCAACCTGCCCGCTCTCCCGGCGGAGTCACTGCGGCTGGCCCTGTCCCCGGCCTACGTCCCCGGGCGCCCGCTGGGGCTGGTGGTCCGCCGGCGAGCCTCCTTTCCCGCCGGTCTCGACTGGACCGGTCATGTCAAGGAGCTGCGGCGTCTGCTGCCCGGGCTGCGCGGGGTCGTCCTCCAGGTCCACGACGGCGGCCTGCCGGCCACACGCCGTACGGCGCGGCGCCTCGCCCGGGGGCTGGGGGCGGAGGAGTACCTGGTCCGGGCCCCGGAACACCCCGACGCCCCCGCCCCGGAGCGGTTCGGCGCCGCGCTGGGCGAGGCGCTGCGCTCCTGCGGGGTGGAGCTCCCCTCCGGGCTGTCCGACGCCTCCGCCGTCGTCGGGTACCTGAACGACGCCGGTTCGGCCTGGGACGACGCCCCGGGGGGCGAGACCGGGGTGCTGCGGGCCGTCCGGGCCGAGCAGCCCGGCATCGGGGACGAACTGCTGCGCGCCCACGCCGTGGGCCGGCCCGACCCGGCGCGCTGGGCCTCCCTGTGCGCGACCGAGGGCGACGACGCCGCCACCCGGACCTGGTTGCGCACGGCGCACCGGGCCGGCCGTCTGCCGGCACCTGAGGCGTTCCGGGGCGTCGTCCTCACCCCGACGATGGTCGACACGGTGGTCCTGGGCCTCCTGCACACCGGTCTGCACACCGACGACGTCTTCCGTGCCTGGCTCGAGGAGCAGCGGCCGTCGGACGCGGTCGTCGCCGCGGCGAAGGTGGCGGCGCGCGGGGAGCACGCGGTGCGCGCCGAGGACTTGGGGAGCCCCGAGCACGCCGTGGCGCTGGACCGGGCCGGACTGCTGTCCGGCCCGGACTTCACGGTGCTGGATCCCCGGGGGCAGCGGCTGGGCAGCTGGGCCCTGCTGACGCGGCTTCCCCTGACCACCTCCCGCATGGCCTGGGTGCTCGACCGCTCACCGGTCCGCCGCGCGCTCGTCGGCCTGGGGAACGGGTTCCCGAGCGGTGTGCCGGACTACGACCTGCTGGACGAACTGCACGAGTTCCGGCGCGCGTTGCGGCCCTCGCTGCTCACTCCTCCTGACGGTGCGTGGACTTGACCGTCCGCATCGCCCCGGCCCCCGGGGAGTGGCTGCCGTTCGCCGGCGCATGGAGCGGCGCGTGAACCGGAGATGTCCGATCGAGCCCCTGATGAACCCGATGACCCGATAGACTGAGTGACCCACCACACACCATGTCCTCAGGGTGAGTTGTGGGAGCACGCCGCGCCACGGGGGACGGCGGGCAGTGTGCCGAACAGCAGGGAAGGACCGCCGTGCTCGAGAACTGGTACTTCTGTTCGGCTCTGGGTCTGCCGCCGCGGGCGGCCTCCGACTACCTCGATGTCGTCACCGCCCTGGGCGAGCCCGTCGCACAGCCCCGGTCCGGCGAACTCGTCTGCGCCGCACTGGAGTGGCTCGCGGGATCGGACACTCCGCTCGCGGTGCACGCGCTGCCCCATGTGCTCAGAGCGCACCAGGTGTTCCTGGCCGAGCACGAGCGCTTCGGGACGGAGGACGCGCCCGCGGAGCACCGGCGCTGCGTCTGCGTCCGGGAGCTGACCGGCCGTGCGGCAGTGCTGTACCGGAGCGTCGCGGAGGTGCTGCCGCAGGAGCTGCGGCGGCTGGTCGCCGGGACGCTCCAGGCCGCCGGCACCGGGGACCCGGAGGCGGTACGGCTGTTGGGCAAGGTGCTGGAGAAGCCCGACACGGTCGCGGCCGCCGCCGATGAGCCGTCACCTCCCTACCACGACCTCCTGGACCAGCTTCTGCCCTCCGTCCTGCTGACCGCCGCCCGCGCACTGGCAGGCGTCTGCCCGGACGCCCTGGGCGAGCTGCTGGAGGAGTTCCCCGTGCTCCTCGACGGCGCCCTGCGCGGCAGGCACGGCCGGCTGGCGCTGCTCCAGGCGACGGAACTGGCCGCCGCGCTGCGGCCGGAGGACACCCCGACCCTCCTCGACCGGCTGGCCCGAGCCGTGGGCGGCTCCTTCGACATGGAGCCCGACGTGCTGGCCACGGCCGCCCGGGTGGTCTTCCGCACCACCGGGGAGGCCGACGACGACGTATGGGCCCGCCTCGAAGCGGAGGCGGCGACGGGCGCCGAACTGGGCCGCTGGACGGCGCGCGGGCGACCGGCGGGCATTCCGGGTGACGACACCCCGGACGGCAGCCGCCGTGTCCTGGCCTACGCCCGGCTGGGCGGTACCGGGAACCACCGCTGGTCGCCGATGCCGGGGGTGCTCTGGCAGGCGGCCCTGCACGAGCGGGCCGCCGAACTCGACGCGGGCCGCGCCGTGCGGTGGCTCGAGCGCCAGTGGCAGGCGCCGAACGGCCTGCCCAGCCAACGGCGGACGCACGTGACCGTCCCGCACGGCGAGGACTACGCGCACGCGCAGCTCCATGTGGGGCGCCTGCTGAGACTGCGCGGCCCCAACCCCGACTGGCGCATGCCGGTCCTCTACCTGGCCGACGGCCCCGCCGAGGAGACCGATCCGGCGACGGCCGCCCAGGTGTGGTCGCCGTGGATCCTCTCGCCGCCCGGCGAGCCGAAGCAGTTCCGCGCCACCGCCGAGCAGATGGTCCGGCTGCTTGCGGCCAGTTCCCTGGCCGTACGCCTGCTCTGCGCCGCACCCGCTCCCGAGGAACGGAGGGCCGTGCGGGTCCCGGACTTCCTGCTGCTTCTTCTGACGCACGTCCGCGACATCCTCGGCAACCGCCACCGTCTGCTCATGCGGGAGCTGACCGAAAGCCACAGGAACGCGGGCGGCGGGCCGGGCCGAGGTCAGGCGGACACCGGCGCGCCCAGGGGCCAGGCGGTGCTGTCGGCGCCCGTGCGCCGCCTCGGGACGTTCATGCTTCATCAGATTCAGCAGGTGGACGCCGTCGGGACCGGCAAGCGGCCGGCCGTGCACCCCGGCGAGGTGGTGCGGCTGGTGGCAACGGTGCACGCCCGGGACGAGGAGCAGCCGAGGCCTCCCTCGCCGGTGCGCGCCCTGGTCCGGTCCCGGGTGGCGCTCGGGATCGCGCTCGGTTGGCTCCAGGAGGCAGCGGCGGGAGGCACCCAACCGCACCGGACCGAGGGCAGCGGCCGGTGGTTCACCGTCCCGGACGACTCGGTCGCACCGGCGCGTGCGCTGCTCGACTTCACCGCGGGCCTCGGTGACCAGCCCCACCGGGGAACCTCCGTCCAGGCGGCGCTGCTGTGGCGTGAGATCTACCCGGGGGAGTCGACGTACGCGCTGCGCTGGGACTGGGTGGACGGCAGACCGGACTACGCCGACCCGAGCGCGCCGCCCGGGCTGCACTACCGCAGGCTGCTGCTGAGCGCGCCCAAGGACCCGGACCGGGACGCCTTCTCGGTGGCCGACTGGGCCGACATGGGTGAGGAGCTGGAGCGGGACGTCTCCGACGACTACGGCATCATTCCGGTAACCGTGCGGACCCTCAGGCTGGCGGCGCTGCTGCGTGAGCCGGAACTGGGCGACTCGGAGGCGCACGAGGCCTGGGTGATCGCGTGGTCGCTGCTGGTCCGGTCGCTCAACCTGCCGCAGCATCTGCCGCGTTGGGTACGCGGCCGCATGTTCGACATGTTCGCGGCCCCGGTCTCCGGCAAGGGGTCGCACGATCGTGTGCTGCGTGTCCTGGAGCAGGTCGTGGACACGGTGATCGACCTGAGCGCCAAGGCCCCGTTCTACTACGACCGGCTGTTCGAAGTGCTGGGCGGCGGCATGCACGTGGCGCCCGGGAGCGCCAACCGCCTCCGGCAGCGGGCGCTGCGGTCGCTGTACGTCCGCTGGGGGCCCTCGGGCCTCACCACCGTGGCCGGCAACCCCTTCGACACCTACAGCGAGCGTGTCTCGCTGCGCGGTACCGAGGCCGCCCTGGTCGACTTCCTGCGCAACACCTCCCACCGCGTGCTGGAGGCGCGTGAACAGCCGCTGGCCACCGGCATGGACAAGCTGTGGCGGGACACGCACGCACCGGCGCTCACTCCGGCCCATCGGGTGGAATCCGGCTCGCCGGACCTGGAGACCTGGCTGGTCCGGGCCGGTACCGTCGAACGCCGGGCCGGGGAGACGGTCCTGTACCAGCCCGGTGTCGTGATCGACGCGCGGACGGAGGGACGCAGCCGCCTGCCGGTGCGCAACCTCTTTCTGCACGACGCGCCCCGCCCCGAAGAGGGCACGTACGTGCTCGGACTCGTCACCGCCAAGGACGGCAACCAGCACGGTCCGCGGCAGCGGCTGTGGATCAACTGCGGACAGCGCTTCCCCGTGCCCGCGCTGGTGACCGAGCAGCAGGCCCGGCGTCGGCGGGTGGGCGATGCCGTGGCCGTCCGGATCGCCAAGGAGGGCAACCGGCTCCGCGGCGACCGGGTCGTCGCGCTGGCCCGCCGGCAAGCCGAGGACGGGGAGATCCGGTCGGCGAGGCTGACGGCGGTCGACCGCTTCCCCGGACTGGAACTGTCCGTCCACGGCGTGGACGAGGACGCCTACCCGCGAGGAACCGGTCCCGCCGACATCGCGGCACGCCGCCGCTGGGACCCCGACCTCTCCCGGGTCCACGCCCCCTTGGCGGGCACCGGTCTGCCCCACGACACCCTGGCCCGCTGGGACGCGGCACTCGGCCACTGGGTGCCGGTGGACGCCGGGGCCCCCGAACTCGCCGTGGCGCCGGGCGCCGACGAGGCCGGCACCGGGCAGCGCAGCGAACGCACGACGCTGCGGCTGGTCCTCGCGGGTGCGGCGACCGACCGCACGGGGTTCGGGCCTGCCTGGCGCTTCGTCACCACACCGGGTCGCGCCTACGTCCTGGGCCCCTCCGCCTGGGACGCGGCGGACTGGCAGAAGCTGGACGAGGCCTGCTCCGCGGGACGCACCGGGCTGATCGTGCACGCCTCCTACGAACCCGGTCACGGCCGGCTCGCCCTGCGCGAGCCGGCGCCCGGCCACGGCCCGTTCGACGACCGCAACGCCCGCTGGCTGGAACTCTTCGACGTCGTCCACGCCCAGGGCGGGGACGACGGGCACACCGAGGACGAACACGACGACGACCAGGCCGACCTCCCCGTCCAGGAGCTCTACCACGACGCGCGACGGCACGACGCCGACGGCGAGGGGTTCTGGACCGTCGACGTCCCGGCCGTCGACGGCTTCCCCACCCGGATCAGGGTCGCCCTCACGGACCGGGAGCGGCGCCATCGCGTGCTGTGCAGCATCGACCACTGGGGAGAGCCGCAGGCGAGGGGTCTTCCGGCCGTCGCCCGGGCGATGGACGAGGCGGGCATCAAGGAGAAGCACCGCTCCCCCGAGACCTACGAGCGGCTGGCCCGGCTGCGCGAGGGCTCCGTCGTCGAACTCGTCCGGCAGCTGACCAGGAAGCCGGGGGACACGGACTGCCTGGTGAAGCTGTCGTCCGGACTGATCGGCTGGGCGGCCACCGAGTCCCTCACGCTGACCGGCGAGTTCCCCGCCATGTCGACGGGCGTGCGCCGGCGTGCGGTCGTGGTCCAGGACGGCCACGCCCCGCACCCCCGGCCGCAGCGGGACGCGGAGGCACTCGGTGATCTCGAGCAGGCGTGCACGGGCCTGAGCGACCCGGCCCGGCTGGAGCGGGTGGGCACGCTGCCGGGTCTGGTGCTCGGCCGCATGTACAACTCCGACAACGTCCTGACCATGCTGCGCGTCTGGTTCCGGTTCGACGACGGGGTAGTCGAGGCCGTCGTCCCCGCCGGGTGCTTCGACCAGGCGTCGCCCTCCGTGGGCGACCATCTGACGGCCACCCGGACACCGGCCGGCTGGGTCTTCTCGGTGCTGCGGCGCCGGCTGCGGCTGCGCGCCCTGTGGGAATGGGCGGGTGACGTCCCCGACGCCGGCTGGCACACCGTGGGCGTGGTCTCCGACCGCGGCGACGACTACGGCGCCGCGGTCTGCCAGCACCCCACGCTCGCCCGGCTCGCGCTGAGCCGCGCTCCGCAGGACGGCGGGCGGCGGTCGGAACCGGCCAGGGCGAGGCGCCTGCCCCGGGGCCGGGTCCTCGTGGAGCGGGACGGACGCTCTTTGGTGGGCACCATGACCGGCTTCTATCTGGGTGCCGATCCGCAGCCCGTGCATGTGGACCAGGTCCTGGTGCGCACCCTGTGCGTCGACGCGACCCCGGCGTCGCGGGGACAGGGCGGCCGGCCGCGCTTCACCGACGTCCAGCGCCGGTTCGTGCTGTCGCCGGCCACCCTGCGCGCCCGGCCGGAGCGGAACCGGCGCATCGCGGATCCCGCGGCCGAGTGGGCGCGTTTCCTGGCGCGCCGCGACGGAACCCTGGAGGGCCCGAAGGTACGGGGACGGCTGCACCTCGACGTGCTGGCACCCGACAGCAACGGCACCTACCAGGGGTGGCTCGAGGCGGACGACGGACCGCAGACCTTCGTCGGCGGCCGCGGCTACTCCGAGCACCTGGTCCGGGCCGTGCCGGTGCCGTACGGGCGGGGATACCGCTACTCGCACCTGCGGGCCGCCCCGCTGACGGTGGCCGAGTTCGTCGAGAAGGTGGCCCCTCACGCCCGTACGGACGGCAGCCGCTGCCCGATCGAACGCGACCGCCGCCCCTACTACGTCGGCTTCGAGGAGACCGAAGCGGGGCCCGTGCACCGCTTCGAATGGGGGTACGGGTGGTTCGCCGACGTGCCGCACGCCGCCCTCACGGTCGGGGGCTCGACGGTGGACCCGGCGGCGCTGACGCTCTTCCACGGTGACCGGATCGACGCCGTCTCCGTCACCGCGGCGACCGAGGAGGAGGTGCCCGGCGGGCTACGGGTGTCGATCGCGCTGCGGGACATCCGCAAGAGCGTCGAGTACCAGATCCACCAGGAGGCCGCGCACCACGTGGTCCACCTACTGGACCTGGAGATCGACCACGCCACGGGCCGCGTGGTCGTGCTCCGCGTCCACACCCGCAGCCGGAGCGTGGACCGCGACGGCGCCGACGACCATGTGGAGGGGCGTCCGGTACGGGCCCGCCTTCACCCGGACGACATCGCCCGGCTGCTCGCCGCCGTACCCCGGGACAGGTCCCGGCAGCGCGTCCTGGGCCGTGCCGTGGTGGAGGAGGGTCCCGCCCGCGGCCGTGTGCACCAGTTCCGCCTGGTCCCACCGACGGCCGCGCCCGACGAACGGACCCCTGGCCTGCGGGCGGGCGACAGGCTCTACATGGAGGCCGGCCGGATCCAGCCGACGGCCAACGACTATCTGCTCCGCTTCGACCTGCCCGCTGGTGTGGCCGCGCTGAGCGACCCGGACGCGTCCGCCGAACGGGCCCCGTTCCATGTCATCGTCACCCGCCGGGACTTCTCCCACCGGGAGGGCGTCCTGCGGCGCGCGGCGGAGACCGACGGGCCGGGCGCCTACGAGGGCCGGGCGAAGATGCTGGTGGAACTCCTTCGGCCGTCGCCCGACAAGGAGAACCGCTGGCAGGGCTCCACCAAGTCCCCGCTGCCCCGTCCGCCGGACGTGCTGCGGAGCTACCTGAACAGCCGGTCGGGCGGCTGCTTCGGGGTCGTCGACCCGGCGGGCCAGTGCGTCGAGGTGCGGCCCGGTGTCGTCTTCCCCATGGCCGACCTGCAGCGGGGGCCCGGCATCACGCCGCGGTCGGTGGTGCGGCTGGATCTGGCGGCCACCGGGCGGGTGACCGTGGTCCTGGCCATCCCGGCCGACGACGCCTATCTCACCGACCGGCCCCGCCCGGTGGTGGTCTTCCCGAAGGACAACCTGAAGACGCGGGACGACCTGCGCCGCGCCGACGAGCCGGGGCGGTTCACCGTCGCCGGTCTCCCGGGGATCAGCGCCACCGCCCGCAAGGGCTTCGGCAGGGTTCTGCTGGAGACCCGCCATCCCCGGATCGCCGCCGTCCGGCGGGAGGGCCAGGCGAGAGGCGGGCCGGTGGACCGGGTGGTGCCACTCGACCACTCGGAGGCCGGCACGGTCGCCTTCGACCCCGGTGATGTCGTCGCCGGTGTGCGCCGCGAGCGGCTGGCTCCCGCCGGTACGGAACTGGCCACCACCCAGGCGCCGATGACGTGGGCCCAGCTGTCGTTCATGGACGACAGCGCGCGGCGTATCGCGCAGGCCTGCGCCCGGCACGGGTGGACCTACCACGACTCCCGCACCCGGGAGTGGGTGCCCGGCGAGGCCAAGCCCCGCACACGCAGGCTTCCGGCACGGGCCCGTTCGACCAGCGAGCCGGTGTTCTTCTCCCGCAACGCCGCCGGGTGGACCCTGCGGCACGAGAGCGAGGCGTTGCAGCGGTTCGGCTTCCCGGCCACCGAGCTGCTGGAGGAGCCGGCCGGGGACATCGCCGAGGGCCGGCGCCGGTCCTGGGCCGTCGCCCATGCCGACCGGCACAGCGTCTGGCTGGAACTGGCCCCGGGCCGTGTGTCCGAGGTGCGCCGGGAGCTGGTGCGGTTCGCCGACGGCCACCCGCTGGCCGACCTCGACTGGTCGCTGTTCAGCCCCGGCGACCTGGTGTACGGCCGGGTCGAGGGCGGGGTGAACGAGTGCGGCCATCTGGTGCTGGACGACTGGCGGCCGGGGCTGCGCGGGGCGATGGCGGCACCGTCCGCACGTCGCATGCTGCTGCCGGTCGCCCTCCGGGACGAGGAGGCCGGTGCCCTGTATCTGGGCGAGGGGCGCGGCACCGTGCCCTACCCGGCCGACCGGACCGTGCTGGACGCCCACCCGGTCGGGAGCGCCGTATGGGTGGACCGGGCCAACCGGCTGAGCGTCGCCGAACCGGACAGCGTCGCGGAGAACGACGTGGTGTTCCTGGCCCTGGACCGGGAGCAGGGCCTGCGGATCTGCGGGCTGCCCAGGGCACGGGTCGAGCTGTCCGCCGAGAGCGAGGCCGACGCCTGGTTCGGCTGCGGCTGGCTGCGCGCCGAACTGCTGCGTGCGCTGCGGGGCGAGACGAGCCTGCTGAACCAGCTGGACGTCCTGCCCGTCACCGTCGAGCGGGTCGCGGCCGGCGCGCAGACCGTGGTGACGGTGTCCCGCCGGGCGCAGCCCCGCAGTATCTGGCCCCATGGGACGGTGCTGGCCCAGCCGGTGGCCGACCTGGGCCGAGGGAACGTGGCGGTGCGTTCGGGAAGCGCGCTGTTCCGTGTGCACGTCCGGCAGCTCGTACCGGGTCTGCCGGAGCACGGCACGCAGATCCAGGCGGCTTCCCGCGCGCTGGCCGCCACCCAGGAGTACGTCCGGCTGCACTGGAGCAGGTCCGAGAAGCTGCTCTCGTGCGGGATCCCGGACAGGCGCGGGGCCGGCGCGGCCGATGAGGCCGACGACGCGGAGGACGGTGGCGAGGAGATCGCCGTGCGGGTCTGGCTGCCGGTCAACGACGAGGAGGACCGCGCTCTGGGCGTGGTGTGCCGTGACGTCCGTACGCAGCGCCCCTACTGGCTGCCCGTCGGGGAGGCGGCGTGGACCGGAGGTCTGCGTGGTGCGACGCTCTTCGACCATCTGCGGGGCATCCGCCGGCTCAGCGTGCTGCGGGACGGCCCGGGAACCGTGAGCCTCAGCCGGCTTCCGCTGGTGGAGCGCGAGTTCCACAACCTGGCTCCGGGGCGCCTGCTGCCGGTGCGTGTGATCACCAGGTCCCCCGAGGAGACGTCCGGGGTGTCCGGCAGGGAGGCGTCCACGAAGGCGGCTTCCCCGCGGGAGGCGTCCGCCGGCGAGGCCGCGGTCTGCCTGGTGTCCGTGGAACCGCTCGGCGTGCTCGCCGCCTACTCGGCCGTGGACGCCTCCACGGAACTGGCGGAGGAGTCCCTCGTGGCCGAGGTGGCGCGGGTGCGCCGGGACAGGCGGGGAGGACGGTTCGTGACCCTGGTCAAGCCGGGCAGCCGGCTCATCGTCCCCGACCTTCCCCGATGGATGTCCGACGCCCTGGTCAAGCTCCGGCTGCCGGACTTCCGGCAGGTCCCGCGTCCCGTGGACGGCCTCGTCCCGGACCGGTTCGCGGCGTACTGGCGGAGCCACGAGGAGGGCCGGTCCGGCAAGCCGACGGACGAGGCGGCCACGTCCCCGGCATGCCGGGTCATGCGGGCCTGGGGACTGCTCCACTCGGCCGACGGACCCGACCGGGCCGACGTGCAGAGCCTCGCGGTGCGGGCGGTGACGGACTGGCTCCACTGCTCCGAGGGTCAGGCGGTGCTGCACCACGACCGGACGGGCGTGGACCTGGCGCCCGCGCTCGCCGTGTGTGCCATCGGCGCGCTGGCGGCCAAGAAGTCCTGGCCGGGGCGTCCGCCGCTGCCCGACGACTGGCCCGTCTTCCTGCTCCAGAAGATCGGGCTGCGGGCGGTCGCCTCGCTGCACACCGAGGCGCTGGTCACCCAGTGGCTGACGCGGCCGGATCGCCAGCAGGAGTCCGGCGGGCTGTGGCGGCGACTGCGGTCCGTCGAACTCGGGCCCGAACTGACCGACGCCCAGATGGAATCGCTGGAGCGATACGCGCAGGCGCTGACCGCACTGGCGGCCGCGGGCGACGAACACGCCGCCGCCCCGGTGGCGCGGGGCCTGATCGCCGCCTGCGGCGGTCTGCCCGACGCCGACGCCCTCCTCAACGACGCCGTGATCCTGCGCCGGTTGGCCGATCTCGGCCGGAGCCTGCGTCCCGCCGCCGACGCGGCCGCGTCCCAGCGTTTCCTGCTGGACAGGCAGACCGCCGTCCTGAACTCGGCCCTGACTCAGGTCACGCGGGACAAGGTGCCGTTGACGCTGCTCCCTCCCCTGGAGCCGGCCACCGCGAGAAGCCGGAAGTACGCCCTGGCCCTGCGCTCGGTCCTCCGCTCCCACTCCGGCCCGTCGGCCGAGGGGGCCGCCACGGGCTGAGGGGCGGCGACCGCACGGCGGCTCCACCACCCCCGGTGCCACAGCGCGAGGGGATGGTGGAGCGTCGTGGTCAGGAGGCCGCTTGGGTAAGGGCGAGGAATTCGCCGCGGGAGCGGGCGTCGGAGCGCAGCAGTCCGAGGAGGGTCGAGGTCATGGTGCTGGACCCGGTGGCCTGGACACCGCGCAGGGTCATGCAGCAGTGTTCCGCCTCGATCACCACGCCGACGCCCTTGGGTTCCAGATGTGTCTGCAACCAGTCGGCGACCTGCTTGGTCAGGCGTTCCTGGACCTGCGGGCGGTAGGCGAAGTGCTCGACGACACGCGCCAGTTTGGACAGCCCCAGGATGCGGGCTCCCGGCAGATAGCCGACGTGTGCCGTGCCCACGAAGGGCAGCAGGTGGTGCTCGCACACCGACCTGACCGGTATGCGGCGGGCCAGGACGAGTTCGTCGTATCCCTCGTCGTTGGGGAAGGTGGTCAGGTCGAAGGGGCGCGGGGTGAAGAGTTCCGCGTAGGCGCGGGCCATCCGCCCCGGGGTGCCGCGCAGGCTCTCCGATGCGGTGGAGATGCCGAGCGCGGCGAGGAACTGTCCGGCCGCGGCTTCCGCGGCGGCCAGGTCGATCCCGTCGGAGTCGTGGACGACTCGCAGGGCCGGCCGCGCGGGTGTCGCGGCTTCCTCGCCGACGAGGTCCGTGAGAGCGGCGGTGGTGTGGTGGGGCTGCTCGGTCATGTCAGCTGTCCCCGACGCCCAGGGCGCTGAGCAGCACCAGAACGAGGGTGACCACGGCGAGCAGGCCGTGGGCCAGCACGACCGGCACCGGGAAGTGCCGCTCGGCGGGGACGGTGCCTTCGGCTCCCGGCCCCGCGGCGGCCACTGCCGCGCCGGCCGTGGCGCGCTCGCGGCGGACGGGGATCCAGCGGGCCAGCATCACGAACCCGAGCAGCGCGACCGGCAGCAGCAGGCCGAACGAGGCCCATGCGAGGGCGCTCCGGTCGGCCACGACGTAGATGATCCACACGACCAGTCCGACGGCGGCCAGGGCGAAGTGGCCGAAGACGACGGGTGCGGGCAGCCGGCTGGTGCCGGTCTGCTGCTGTCGGACTCCGCCGCGTTGGATCCAGATGCCGAGCATGTAGAAACCGCCGAGAGCGGTGATCACCCAGGTGATCAGGGCGGCGATGTCCATGGGGGACTCCCTAGGGGGGACGGTGGTGGAGGCGGCCGGAGGACGGAGCCGGCCGTCATGGTGGGTGCGGGACGCGGTCACCCGGCCGAGCGGGGGCCGCTCCGGCCGCGGCCGGGCGTGTATCCCTCGGCCTGGGTGTTCTCGTCGGCGACGCGCACGCCGTAGCGGTAGGCGAGCTTGCCGCCCAGGAATCCCGAGATCGCGAGGGCCACGACGCTCAGGGCCGACAGGACGAGCCGGCCGGTGCCGACGCTTCCGCCGCCCGCGTGGTCGCCCTGACGCCACAGGAAGTTGATGACGTACGCGGCGGTCACCAGCAGGTTGAGCGTCATGTGGACCAAGGCGGTGCGAAAGGCCGGGGTGCCGGCCGGAAGCGCGAACAGGTCGAGGAATCCGACCGTGGCCGCCAGCAGTGCGCCGATCACGCCGACGGCGATCAGCCACTGCGAGGACTGGGTCAGGAAACCCGGGTGGTGCACGACGTGGGACGCGATGTCGAACACCAGGCTGGTCACCCAGGCGCCGATGGGCACGGTCACCAGGATCGGGTGGAACGGGTGGCCGTACGGACCGGCGAGCGAGGCGCTGACCGGGCGCTTCGCCTGAAGCTGTGACTCACTGACCATCGCAACCTCCGACTGATTTCACCAACAAATCTTGGTCTTATTACGGAGGGCCGTCAAGATGTGCAGGGCAGAGAGCCAGAAGAACACTTGTGCCCGCGTCGATGGGAGTTACCGTGGAGCTGTGGCTTCTGATCCGACTGAGCGGGCCGACACGGCCGACAGCGCCATCGACTCCGTCAGCGTCCTGAGCGAGGACTCCCGCCGGCGCATGTACACCTTCATCCGCCGCGCCCGCCGTGCCGTCACCCGCGACGAGGCCGCCGCCAGCGTCGGCATCTCCCGCAAGCTCGCCGCCTTCCACCTCGACAAGCTCGTGGAGGCCGGCCTGCTGCGCGCCCGCTACGGCACACCGGGCGGGGTCCGCAAGGTCGGCAGGCAGCCCAAGGTGTACGAGCCCACCGACGCCCAGATCACCGTGAGCATCCCCGACCGGCGTCACGAGCTCCTGGCCGACCTGCTGCTGGACGCCGTGCTCACCGAGGGCGCCGACGAGAACGCCGCGCAGGCGGCCATGCGCACCGCCGAAGACCGTGGCCTGCGGTTGGGCGAGGCGGCCCGGGACGAGACCCGGCCGGGCCGCCTGGGCCCCGAGCGCGGTCTGACCGTCTGCGAGCGGCTGCTGGACCAGTACGGCTATGAACCCGTCCGGGAGGCCCCGACCCGGCTCCGGCTGCGCAACTGCCCCTTCCATCCATTGGCCGGGAAGGCCCCGGAGCTGGTGTGCGGCATGAACCACGCCTTCCTCTCCGGCTGCCTCCAGGGCCTGGAGGTCAACGGGGTGGAGGCCGTCCTGGCTCCCGAGCCCGGCGAGTGCTGCGTACGCCTGGGCCCGCGCGACCCGGACGCGGCCGGCGAGCAACCGCACACCTGATCGGCGCGGAGGTCCGGCGGTCGCTGCCGCACCGCTAAGCCGACAGCCGTACGGCCGCGATCACCGGCCCCTTGCCGGACGGTCCTGCGTCCTCTGCTCGAACTCGGTCTCCTGGCCGGCCCGTCAGGAGGGTCCGAGAGCGCGTAATTCGCCGATCCGCCCGCCGACAGCCATAGGCTCGACTCCAACGACGAGATCCTCGGCGAGGCGGGTTGAGGGACCCCGGCGGACGCGTTCCGGCGACCGAGGCCCGCGCCCCGGCTCAAGTCCCGCATCACTCGGACACGACCGCGGAAGACGCAGGAGGCTGCTCCCGTCGCCGCTGCGGTGCCGTCGGTACGGCGAGCACCATCGTCAGGCCCCCACCCGGTGTGTCCTCGGCGTGCAGACTGCCGCCGATGGCCTCGGCGAAGCCGCGGGCGACCGCGAGACCGAGGCCGACGCCGTCGCCGCGCGGGGCGTCGCCGTAGCGCTGGAACGGTTCGAAGATGTGGTCCTTGGCGTCGTCCGGGACACCGGGGCCGCGGTCGACGACCCTGATCTCCACCCGGTCGGCTATGGCACTCGCCGAGACCAGGACGCACTCGCCCCGCGGGCTGTACTTCACCGCGTTCTCGACGATGTTGGCGACCGACCGTTCCAGCAGGCCGCGGTCGACGCCGACCATGGGCAGGCTTTCCGGAACGTCAAGATCCACGCTGTCCTCGGGTACGCCGCCGAGCGCCATCGGGATGACCTCGTCCAGATCGGTCTCACGGATGATCGGGGAGACGGTGCCGGTCTGGAGGCGGGACATGTCCAGCAGATTGCCGACCAACTGGTCGAGCCGGTCGGCGCCGTCCTCGATGGCCTCCAGCAGGGCCGCGCTGTCCTCCTCGGACCACTCGACGTCATCGGAGCGCAGCGAGGTGACCGCCGCCTTGATGCCGGCGAGCGGGGTGCGCAGGTCGTGGCTGACGGCCGCGAGCAGGGCGGTGCGGATGCGGTTGCCCTCGGCGAGTTCCTTGGCCTGGTTCGCCTCCTGCTGAAGACGCCGGCGGTCCACGACCACCGCCGCCTGCGCTGCGAACGCGGCCAGCACCCGGCGGTCCTCGGCCGGCAGCACCCGGCCGGACAGGGCGAGGGCCATGTGGTCCCCGACCGGGACGTCGACGTCCGCCTCGTCGGGGCCCGCGCAGGGGCGTGGGCCGACGCTGCCGGCACAGGTCCAGGGCGCCACGTCGCTCTCCCGCTCCAGCAGTGCCACCGACTCCATGCCGAAGGTCTCGCGGACCCGCTCCAGCAAGGCGTCGAGACTCGTCTCGCCCCGCAGGACATTGCCCGCGAGGAACGAGAGGATCTCCGACTCGGCGCGCAGCCGCGCCGCCTGGTGCGTGCGCCGGGCCGCGAGGTCCACCACCGACGCGACGGCCACCGCGACCCCGACGAAGACCGCGATGGCGACGATGTTCTTGCCGTCGGCGACGGTCAGGGTGTCGGTGGGCGGAGTGAAGTACCAGTTGAGCAGCACCGAGCCCACCACCGCGGACGCCAACGCCGGGAGGAGCCCGCCCAGCATGGCCGCCGCCACCGTCAGCGACAGGAACAACAGCATGTCGTTGACGAGACCGGCATCCGGAACGACCCCGGTCAGCAGCCCGGTGAGCAGGACGGGACCGAGAACAGCGACGAGCCACCCCGCGATCAGGCGGGACCGTCCGAGCCGTGCCCCGCGGGCCACCGGCAGACCGCGGCCCTTGCCCGCCTCGCCGTGGGTGATGAGGTGGACGTCGAGGTCGGGACCGGAATCGCGGGCCACGGTGGCGCCGACGCCGGGGCCGAGGACGTACTGCCAGCTTCTGCGCCGGGAGACACCGAGTACGATCTGGGTGGCGTTCACCCCGCGGGCGAAGTCGAGCAGGGCGGCCGGTATGTCGTCGCCGACGACGTGGTGGAAGGTGCCGCCCAGGTCCTCGACCAGGCTGCGCTGGACGGCCAGTTCCTTGGGCGAGGCGGCGGTCAGGCCGTCGCTGCGGGATATGTAGACGGCCAGCACCTCGCCTCCCGCACCCTTCTCCGCCAGCCTCGCCGCGCGCCGGATCAGGGTGCCTCCCTCCGGCCCCCCGGTCAGACCCACCACGATCCGCTCCCGTGAGCCCCAGATCTTCGACACCCGGTGCTCGCTGCGGTACTCGTTCAGATACGCGTCGACCCGGTCGGCCACCCACAGCAGTGCCAGTTCGCGCAGGGCGGTCAGGTTCCCGGGGCGGAAGTAGTTGGCCAGGGCGGCGTCTACCTTGTCCGGCGTGTAGATGTTGCCGTGCGCCATCCGGCGCCGCAGCGCCTCGGGCGACATGTCGACCAGCTCGATCTGGTCGGCACGCCGTACGACCTCGTCGGGGACCGTCTCGCGCTGCCGTACCCCGGTGATCGACTCGACCACGTCACCGAGGGATTCCAGGTGCTGGATGTTCACCGTGGAGGTCACGTCGATGCCCGCGGCGAGCAGTTCTTCCACGTCCTGCCACCGCTTGGCGTTGCGGGAGCCCGGGACGTTGGTGTGCGCGAGCTCGTCGACCAGGGCGACCGCGGGGGCCCGGCGCAGGACGGCGTCCACGTCCATCTCGGGGAAGATCGCGTCCCGGTACTCGATCCGCCGGCGGGGCACCTGTTCCAGGCCGTGCAGCAACACCTCGGTGCGGGGCCGGTCGTGGTGTTCGACGACGGCGACCACGCAGTCGGTGCCGCGTTCGACACGGCGATGTGCCTCCGAGAGCATCGCGTACGTCTTGCCGACGCCAGGGGCCGCGCCGAGGAAGATCCGGAGCTTGCCACGTGCCATGTCGTTCCTCGGTCAGGCTTCGAAGCGGTAGCCCATGCCAGGCTCGGTGATCAGATATCGGGGCTGGGAGGGGTCGTTCTCCAGTTTGCGGCGCAGTTGGGCCATGTAGACACGCAGGTAGTTGGTCTTGCTGCGCTGGGAAACGCCCCAGACCTCCTGGAGGAGGTGTTTCTGGGTGACGAGCTGGCCCGGATGGGTGACCAGGATCTCCAGCAGATGCCACTCGGTGGGCGTGAGCCGGACGTCCTGCCCGCCCCGGACGAGCTTCTTGGCCACGAGGTCGATGGTGAAGCCGTCCGTCTCGACCAGAGTCGTCCCGGGGGTGAGCGGAAGGTCCTCGGTGCGGCGTACGGCGGCACGCAGCCGGGCCAGCAGCTCGTCCATGCTGAACGGCTTCGTGATGTAGTCGTCCGCGCCGGCGTCGAGCGCGGACACCTTCTCCCCGGACGACTGCCGGGCGGACAGAACCAGGATCGGCGCCCGAGTCCAGCCCCGCAGGCCCTTGATGACCTCGACACCGTCCATGTCGGGCAGGCCGAGGTCGAGCAGCACGACGTCGGGCTGACGCGCGGCCGCGAGCCGCAGGGCCGTGGCCCCGTCGGGGGCGGCGTCCACGCCGTAGTGACGTGCCTGCAAGTTGATCACGAGGGCGCGCACGAGCTGCGGGTTGTCCTCGACCACGAGCACCCGGGTCATGGGTGGGTCGCCTCTCCTGTCGTAGGCCGGGCCCTGGGCGTCGGCAGTCGAGCCACCGACGTCACGGCGGCGGGAGCCGACGGACCCGGGCACTCCCGCCGGCCGCCGGCTCCCGCCGGGAACGTTCGACGCCATCAGCTCTTCGCCATGAGTTCCTTGAGCGCGATGTTGAGCTCCAGCACATTCACCCGGGGCTCACCTATGAAGCCGAGGGTACGGCCCTCGGTGTGCTCGTCGACGAGCTTGCGCACCTCGGCGACGGGCAGGCCGTTCTTCTCGGCGACCCGGCGCATCTGGATCTTGGCGTAGCCAGGGGATATGTCCGGGTCGAGGCCGGAGCCGGAGGAGGTGACCGCGTCGGCGGGCACCTCGGACGGCTCG
The DNA here is from genome assembly GCF_053589015.1 of Streptomyces sp. NPDC003393. Taxonomy (NCBI): domain Bacteria; kingdom Bacillati; phylum Actinomycetota; class Actinomycetes; order Kitasatosporales; family Streptomycetaceae; genus Streptomyces; species Streptomyces sp. NPDC003393. The sequence goes on from NZ_JBSFRB010000021.1 coordinate 112,707, forward strand.
ACCGGGTGGCCGGGGACGGAGTTGTCCTTGACGGCGGCCGCCTTGGCGTCCTTCACCCACTGGACCAGTTCGGCGTTGTCGCCCGACCGGTTGGTCGCGCCGGACAGGATGATCGAGTACTGGGTGTTGACGGTGTTGGTGCCGAGGCCGTTCCGCGGGCGGCCCTGGAACCACTTCAGGTCGGGCTCGGGGGTCTTCTGCCCTTTCTTGAGCGGGAGATCGTAGGACTGCCCGATGAGGGACGAGCCGACGACCTTGCCGTCCGCCGTGATCTCGGAGCCGTTCGCCGTGTCGTGGAACAGCCCTTGGGCCATGCCGGTGACCGCGAGCGGGTAGACGACGCCCGTCACCAGGGTCAGCACGAGGAGGGCGCGCAGGCCCGCCCCGAGCAACCGGGCGGTGGTGGTCACTGAGTTGTCCATTGCGGTCACCCGATTCCGGTGATGAGGGAGAGGAACAGGTCGATGATCTTGATGCCGACGAAGGGGGCGACCAGACCGCCGAGGCCGTAGACGGTGAGGTTGCGTCGCAGCATCCGGTCGGCACCGCCCGGCCGGTACCGCACGCCTCTCAGGGAGAGCGGCACCAGTGCGATGATGATCAGCGCGTTGAAGATCACCGCGGACAGGATCGCGGAGTCCGGCGAGGACAGACCCATGATGTCGAGCTTGCCCAGGCCCGGGTAGACGGCCGCGAACAGCGCCGGGATGATCGCGAAGTACTTCGCGACGTCGTTGGCGAGGGAGAAGGTCGTGAGCGCGCCCCGGGTGATCAGGAGCTGCTTGCCGATCTCGACGATCTCGATCAGCTTCGTCGGGTCGGAGTCGAGGTCGACCATGTTGCCGGCCTCCTTGGCGGCCGACGTGCCCGTGTTCATCGCCACACCCACGTCCGCCTGGGCCAGCGCCGGGGCGTCGTTGGTGCCGTCACCGGTCATGGCGACGAGCTTGCCGCCGGCCTGTTCCCGCTTGATCAGGGCCATTTTGTCCTCGGGGGTGGCCTCGGCGAGGAAGTCGTCGACGCCCGCCTCCTCGGCGATCGCCTTGGCGGTCAGCGGGTTGTCACCCGTGATCATGATCGTCTTGATGCCCATGCGGCGCAGCTCCTCGAACCGCTCCCGCATGCCCTCCTTGACGACGTCCTTGAGGTGGACGGCCCCCAGGATCCGGGCTCCGTCGGCGTCCTGGACCGCGACCAGCAGCGGCGTACCGCCCGCTTCGGAGATCCGGTCGGCGATGCCGCCTGTGTCCTCGGCGACCCGGCCACCGCGCTCTTCGACCCAGGCGACGACCGAACGGGCCGCGCCCTTGCGGATCTTCCTGCCGTCCACGTTCACACCGGACATGCGGGTCCGGGCGGTGAACTCGATCCACTCGACGCCCACCAGCTCTCCCTCGGAACGCTCGCGCAGCCCGAACTTCTGCTTGGCGAGTACGACGATGGAGCGACCCTCGGGCGTCTCGTCGGCCAGGGAGGAGAGCTGGGCGGCGTCGGCAACCTCGGCCTGCGTCGTCCCGCGCACCGGCACGAACTCCGCCGCCTGCCGGTTGCCGAGCGTGATGGTGCCCGTCTTGTCGAGCAGCAGCGTGGAGACGTCACCGGCGGCCTCGACCGCGCGGCCCGACATCGCCAGGACGTTGCGCTGGACCAGGCGGTCCATACCCGCGATGCCGATCGCGGAGAGCAGTGCGCCGATCGTGGTCGGGATCAGGCAGACCAGCAGGGCGACCAGTACCACCATCGACAGGTGGGAGCCCGCGTAGTCCGCGAACGGCGGCAGGGTCGCCACCGCCAGCAGAAAAACGATCGTCAGCGAGGCGAGCAGGATGTTCAGCGCGATCTCGTTGGGCGTCTTCTGCCGGGCCGCGCCCTCCACCAGGTTGATCATCCGGTCGATGAAGGTCTTGCCCGGCTCTGTCGTGATCCTGATGACGATGCGGTCGGAGAGGACCTTGGTGCCGCCGGTCACGGCCGAGCGGTCACCGCCCGACTCGCGGATGACGGGCGCCGACTCGCCGGTGATCGCCGACTCGTCGACGGACGCGACGCCCTCGACCACGTCACCGTCGCCGGGGATGACGTCCCCCGCCTCGCAGACGACCAGATCGCCGACCTTCAGCCCGGTGCCGGGCACCCGCTCCTCGGTGCCGTCCAGGAGGAGCCGGCGCGCGATCGTGTCGGTCTTCGCCTTGCGCAGTGTGTCGGCCTGCGCCTTGCCGCGGCCCTCGGCGACGGCCTCCGCGAGGTTCGCGAAGACCACGGTCAGCCACAGCCAGGCGCTGATCGTCCAGCCGAACCAGTCGCCCGGGTGCTGGAAGGAGAAGACCGTCGTCAGGACCGACCCGACGAGGACCACGAACATCACGGGAGACTTGACCATCACCCGCGGGTCGAGCTTGCGGAACGCGTCCGGCAAGGACGTGACCAACTGCCCGGGGTCGAACAGGCCCCCGCGGACACGGCCTTCGACGGCCTGGTTGCCGGTCGGCGCGTCCTGGTGGGGCGCCAGGGTGGAAGTGGACATGGAGTCCTCTGACTTGTCTGTGCGGGTGGTCATCACGCCAGTCCTTCGGCGAGCGGCCCCAGGGCAAGGGCCGGGAAGTACGTGAGACCGGTGATGATCAGGGTGGTGCCCACCAGGAGCCCGGTGAACAGCGGCTTCCCGGTGCGCAGGGTGCCCGCGGTGACCGGCACCGGCGTCTGCCCGGCCAGCGAACCGCCGAGGACCAGCACGAACACCATCGGCAGGAAGCGGCCGAGCAGCATCGCGATGCCGAGCGTGGTGTTGAACCACTGGGTGTCCGCGTTCAGGCCGGCGAAGGCCGATCCGTTGTTGTTCGAGGCGGATGTGTAGGCGTACAGAATCTCGGAGAACCCGTGCGCACCGCTGTTGGTCATGGAGTTCGCCGGGGTGGGCAGGGCCATCGCGACGGTGGTGAAAACCAGCACGAGCGCCGGGGTCACCAGGAGGTAGCAGGCCGCCAGCTTGATCTCGCGGGCACCGATCTTCTTGCCCAGGTACTCCGGGGTCCGGCCGACCATCAGACCGGCGATGAACACCGCGATGACCGCCATGATCAGCATGCCGTACAGGCCGGACCCCACACCGCCGGGCGCGATCTCGCCCAGCATCATGCCGAGCATGGCGATGCCGCCGCCCAGGCCGGTGAGGGAGGAGTGGGCGGAGTCCACCGCGCCGGTGGAGGTGAGCGTCGTCGAGGTCGCGAAGATCGCCGAGGCCCCCACGCCGAAGCGGACCTCCTTGCCCTCCATCGCCCCGTTGGCCAGTTCGAAGGCCGGCCCGTGGTGGGAGAACTCGGTCCACATCATCAGCGAGACGAAACCGGCCCAGATGGTGCCCATCGTGGCGAGGATCGCGTAGCCCTGCCTCACCGAGCCCACCATGACGCCGAAGGTGCGGGTCAGGGAGAACGGGATGACCAGGATCAGGAAGATCTCGAAGAGGTTGGAGAACGGGGTGGGGTTCTCGAAGGGGTGGGCGGAGTTGGCGTTGAAGTAGCCGCCGCCGTTGGTGCCCAGCTCCTTGATGGCCTCCTGCGAGGCGACCGCGCCGCCGTTCCACTGCTGCGTGCCGCCCATGAACTGGCCGACCTCGTGGATGCCGGAGAAGTTCTGCAGCGCGCCGCAGGCGACCAGCACGATCGCTGCCAGGCACGCGAGCGGCACCAGGACGCGCACGACACCGCGCACCAGGTCCGACCAGAAGTTGCCCAGCTCACCGGAGCGGGACCGTGCGAACCCGCGCACCAGGGCCACCGCGACGGCCATGCCGACGGCGGCGGAGACGAAGTTCTGCACGGCCAGACCGGCGGTCTGCACGACGTGGCCCATGGCCTGCTCGCCGTAGTACGACTGCCAGTTCGTGTTCGTCACGAAGGAGACGGCCGTGTTGAACGCCTGGTCCGGGTCGATCGAGGCGAAGCCCAGCGAGCCGGGCAGGACGCCCTGGAGCCGCTGCAGGCCGTAGAGGAAGAGGACGCCGGTCACCGAGAAGGCCAGGAGCCCGCGCACGTACGCGGGCCAGCGCATCTCGGTGTCGGGGTCGGCGCCGATGCATCTGTAGATCCACTTCTCGACCCGAAGGTGCTTCTCGGAGGAGTAGACCCTGGCCATGTAGGTGCCGAGGGGGATGTAGGCGAGGGCCAGTGCGCCTGTCAGCGCGAACAACTGGAGCACCCCGGCGGTGACGGGACCCATGCTGTGGCTCAGAACCTCTCCGGGAAGATCAGGGCGAGGATGAGATAGCCCAGCAGGGAGACGGCCACAACCAGGCCGACGACGTTCTCGGCGGTCACAGCTTCGTCACCCCCTTGGCGATGACGGCCACCAGCGCGAAACACACGAGCGTGGTGACGACGAAGGCCAGATCGGCCATCGCGCACTCCTGAAGTCAGGACGGAAGGGAACGGACCAGTAGAGGAAAACTCCTCGACGGCCGGATCGCACCGTCCGTTGACGGCTCCCTTACGGCATCCCGGAGCTTCTTGACGGAACTCATACGCCGCTTGTCCTTGGCCGCGACCACGGGCCGGGGTGCGGGTGACCCGCCTCAGCGCGTCCCTCCCCCGCCGCACGGCGCGCCCGGCGAGCCGGACCGGGTCGGAGTCGTGGGCGCGCGAGGTCCACGCCCCTGGAGACGAGGCCCGTGCACCGCGCGTCCGCGGCACACCGCATGCGGCAGGCGGCCCCTCCTCCGGACAGAGGAAGGGCCTCCTGATCATGCTCGTTTCCGCATGCGTCAGCGGTTACGCCGGAGTGAGCACGGGCTTCGCGGGGAGCCCGCCGTTCTTCTCACAGCGCAGTTCCTTGGCCACGGCCAGCGCATAGGAGTGGGCCACGGTCGCGTAGGCGTTCTTCAACGCCTTGATGTCACCCTCGGGTTCCTTCGGCCAGCCCCAGCGCTCGACGCCGATGACGATGTGGGCCGCTTCCGACGAGCCGCCCAATTTTTCACTCCGGCACGCAAAAAAGATGAATGCCTTGTCCGCCGCCGCCACGGTCCGCTCCCCCATCCTCAGCCTGGTGAAGATGGGGGCCGAGGCGCCCGTCGGGGCGCCCTCCTCCAGGTTCCAGGTGATTCTGAGCTGGAATCGCGGCGTCTTGAGGGGGGTGAAAACCTGGCAGGCGTCCATGGTCACGGTGGGGCCCGGGAATGCCTCGACGATGTCCGCCGCCGTCCGAGCGACGGTGTACTCCTTCGAGGACGCCTCGAACCGCGACGACCCCGTGATCACTTTCAGTGCCCTGGACGCGTCGGCGGACATGGCGTGGCCGCCGCAGAGTCGCGTCCCTGCGACGACCTTGTAGTCCTCGGGGAGCCCGTCGTCGTCCTTGTCCCCCCCGCAACCGGTGGCTCCGAGAAACAACGAGCCGGCCACGGCCACGGAGAGAAGCCCCCCGCGTACCGGCCCGCGCTTGATCACTGTCCGCATCCTCATGTCTCCTCGGCCGTCCGCCGGCCTCAGCCGGTCTCCGGGTCATTGCCCTGCTGGTTCTCCCGGTCGTTGCCGACCCCGTAGCCGATCAGCATCGATTCGTGCAGGTCCTCCCTGAACACGCTGTCCTTGCCCACACCGTGCCGCGTCAGGAAATCCTCCATCGGAGACTCGGCCATGCGCTCACCCGCAGAGTAGATCTTGATCCTCTCCTTCGCGTTGAGGTCCTCGACCTTCTCCTTGTGCTCATCCACCGAGTTGTCGGAGATGGTGCCGACCGTCTGGCTGAATACCTGTTCGACAGCACCACTGGCAGTGTCGGTCGCCAGCGGGATGAGTACCGCGGCCGTGCCCACCGCCGCGGTCGCCGGCAGGAAGGCGACGCCCGCCGCCACCCCCGCCGTGGCCCCGAACTCGACCCAGCCCGACCGCTTGGCGACCGCCTTCTCGTAGTCCTCGTGGGTCTTGAGGTTCGTCGCCTCCACCTGGTCGGCCCGGGACTGGTCGAGCATGCCCTGTACCTCGGCGCCCACGCGCACGGTCGCCCTGGCAGCGCCCTCATGAATCTTTCCGTCGGGGTCCACTGCCTCTTCCAGCGCGCTACGGGTGTAGGCCTGCTCCGCCGTCGAGACCGTCGCGTAGGCGTCCGGGTGCTGACCCAGGGTGCTCAGGAAGCCCCGGACGACGCTCCGCCCGTTCCCGTCCGCGGTGTCCGCGAAGTCGAGGTGCCCGTCCGGATTCCTGCCCGGCGCGAACACGCTGTTCGGATCGTTCTTGTCCAGCGCCCAGTTGATGTCGTCGATGTACCCGGCGCCCATGACGCCCAGGCTGTCGGCCATCGCTTCGTGGTGCTTCTTGAGCAGCTCCGGGTCCGCGCTGCACTTCTCCATGACCTTCTGCATGACCGCGGCATTGTCCTCGTCCCGCACCACATGGGGGTCCGGGTCCCCGGCCGGGTAGCCGAGGGTCGCTGCCTCCAGGGCGTGGCCGAGGGCGTCGGGCATGTAGTCGAGCGACGCCTTGTTCTCCTTCTGATCGAGCGAGTTGACGTCGGGAAAGGACTCCCACTTCTCGTCACCGAAGAAGTCGAGGTAATTGTCCATCGCCTCGCCGTCCTTGTTCGTGCCGAGGTTGACCGTGCCGCCGCGGTTGACCGTGCCGTCCTCGTTGTACGCGGTCGGGGGGTCGGTGAAGAACTTCTTCGCCGCGTCCGGACTGTTGCCGAGCGCCTCCAGCATGGCGGTGGCCGGGTCGTAGCCGGGTCCGTTCACGCCGGAGGGGTTGAACGGGTTCTTGAAGGAAGTGTTCACCACCTTGCTGTCGGCGAACATGTCCGGGTCCTTGGCGTGCAGCTGCGCGACGTGTTCGGCGATCGGGTTGAGGAACTTCGCGTCGTAGTTCCCGTACCGCATGATCCCGCCGAGCAGCTGGTATCCGAACGGCCCGCCGTAGTCGTTCTTGGCCAGCGGAATGCGTTCCGTCCCCAACTTGCGCAGCTCCGGACCCCACTTGTCGGTGAATTCCTTGTCGTGGGAGGCGGTGGCCAGGTTGAGTCCGAGGTTCTTCTGCAGCTCCTGGACATCCTTCAGGCGCTCGGGGTCGACCTTGCCGTACTCGTACGTGTCCGTGGAGAGCCGGCCGAAGAACGCGAGCGACTTCTCGGGGCCGAGCTTCTCGTAGAAGTCCTTGGAGAACTCCGCCGACGAACTGTTGTCCCGCAGCAACTCGTTGAGCTGCTGCAATTCGGCGTGTGTGAGGTCACGGCCCTTGGCCGCCAGAGCGGCGGCGCGGGCGGCTTCCTCCTGGTCCAGCTTCGTGTACGTCGGAGCGCTGAAGTCCTTGCGGTCGGTGACGTTGGCCTCGAGGGTGTTCTTCAGGGTGAGATCGGTGTCGTTGCAGTTGTCGACGATGAGGTCGATCCTCTTCTGCCACGACTCGATGTTCCGCCTCTCCTGCCGCAGGAGTTCGCCGTAGTCGGGGTCGTGCCGCGCCGCGGGGATCTCGGACAACGGGTTCCGCGCCGTGACCTTGCCCTTGCCGTCCACGTGGATGCCGGCCGCGGGCCCCTCGTGGTCCCGGATGCCGACCAGGTCGTCCTTGGCCTTCTTGATGGCCGTGTAACCCTCTTCCAGGATCAGCTTCACGCCCTTGGCCTCGGCCGCGGCGTCCGCGAACTCTTTGGCCGTCTTGTCGATGAACGCCCTGGTGACCCCTGCGTTGACGCCCTCCCAGGCCGCTCTGTCCGCCTTCGCCTTCATCCCGTCGGCGGCGTCGGTGGCGAGCTTGTCCAGCTTCCCGGCCATCTCCGCCCAGTCGTCGACGGCGGCCTTCAGCTTCGTCACCGGGGCGTCGATGATGTCCTCGTACTTCAGCATGTCGCACGCTCCCCCGAGCCCTACTTCATGTATTCCGTGAGCACGGAGATCCGCGTCAGGTCTCCTGCGATCTTCGCCTCGTCCTTGGCGTGCCGGGCCTTGCTGTAATCGAGGTGGTTCGAGATCTGCGCGCAGGCGTCCAGCAGTGTCTCCAGGTGCGTCTGCCAGAAGTCGTGCACCTTCAGCACGGCCGAACCGCTCACGAAGTTCCCGTTGGTCAGCGCCGTCGCCGCGTCGAACGTGGAGGCACGGGCGATGTCGCCCTCCTTCCCCAGCCGGCCCAGCAGGTCGTACGCGTCACTGCCGATGGCGCCGAGGTCGTCCCGATGGACCACCAGGTCCCCGACGCCACCACCTCCGCCGCCGTCGGCCGGAACGCTGTCGATCCGCAGGGCGGCCCGTTCGGCCGCCGCCGCGCGCAGCTCGGCCCATTCTTGCTCGAACGTCATGAATTCCCCCAAGTTCGTCCGGCAGACCGCTCCACCGTACCCGCGCGGCCACCGACCTGATCACCAGCTCTTGTATCACCATCAGCCCTGGTGCGCCCGGTAGTTGCCTAGGAGCCCGGACGACAATGACCCGATTTCGACAGGCTCACGCCCCGTAGAACCGGCCGGTCCGCCTGCCTGTGCCTGGCTGTAGTTCTCCGGTGATCGAGCCGCTCGCCCGGCCCGCCGCCATATTCCTCGCCGACACCGGGCTCCACGGTCCCGAATACGCCATCGACGCCGTCCTCGCCTCGACCGCACACTTCCCGCCGACCTTGATGGGGAGAGGCAGGGCCGACGAGGTAGCCACCCGGACTCGCGACCCACAGGTCAGCGACCCTTTTCGACAGGCTCCAGAATCGCCACGCACTCCACGTGATGCGTCATCGAAATGACGTCACATGAAAAGCGAGACGAACAATTGCAGGTCAGCGTGTGTCTGCGGCCGCTCCGAATGGCCACTCGGCCACCTGGGGCGTCAAAGGAGCGTCACGACCGACCAGGGCGACGCCTCTGCTGAGCCGTACCGGCGAGATCTTTCAACAACACTTCCGCCACCAGTTCCTCGACCACGGCGATGCCGTGCTCCGCCATGGCCTCGGCCAGGTCGAGATCCCAGGGCGCTTCGGTGATGCGTCCCGGCTGAGGACCGCGTGGGTTGAGGGCGACCGCGGCACGATAGTCCGCTGCCGTCATGCGCCAGGGACGCGCCGGCGTCTTGTCCAGGACGTAGGCGGCGATGCGGACGCCTTCTCCGTCGAAGTCGCCGTGGTAGCGAAGAACCGCGCCGTGGTCCGCGAGCATGCGCAGGAGCTGGACAGCGGCGCTGTTGGGCCAGCCGGACGTACAGACGAGCGGCGGGCAGCAGGGCCCGAAGCGGCGTAGGGCCAGTGCCAGGACACTGGGGTTCTCCACGACGTGGACGACGGGTACGGAAGCCTCGGCAAGGATGAACTCGCCCGGGTACCGGACGTGGGCGAGGGTCAGACAGGCGGCCTGGCCGGCCTCCGCGCACGCCGTGGCCACCCGGGCGAGCAGTCCGTCGCCGGCCGGGCGAAGACCGCCGACGAGGACGGTGGCGGACAGCTCGTCGTCGGCGACTCCGGCGCGGGTCCACAGGGCGCGCCGCTGCGCGGCGGACTGCGGAGGGGCGGTGTCGTACAGGGTCGCCAGGGCGCGCAGGACGAGTGCGGACAGGGGGGTGCCGTCGTCGAGTGCGTGCGTCCGGCCGCTCAGGACCCGGGCGGCGAAGACGGGCAGGGGCTCTGCCTGGCCGGGCAGTTCGGCGAGCACCTCGAGCGCGTCCGTGAGCAGCGTACGGGTGTGCTCCACCGAGCCGGCGACCACGCCGGCTGCCCGGCAGGTGGCGGCCCAGTCGGAGAGCGCCGGCTGGGCCCTGACCGTCTCGTGCTCGGCCAGCCAGGTCCACAGCTCGGCTCGCTCGTCCCTCTGGCGGCGCCGCTCACCGGCTCTGTCGCCGAGAGGGCCGACCAGTTCGCGGACGATTTCTCGTACTGTGCGGCCGGAGAGTTCGGTGACGGCCTCCTCCAGGCGGGTCAGGGGAACGGAGGGACGCGCGTCCGGCAGACGGTCGAGGCCCAGGAGGTCGGCGAGCGCCTCGCGCTGGGTGTCGTCGAGCGGTCCGAGGCGCACCCGTGTGACGGGGCGGCCGGAGGAGAGGCGGCTGTGGAGCGTGTCCCAGAGAGGGCGGAGTTCCGGGCGGCGCAGGGTGGCCTCGCCCGGGGCCGGTTCCGTGGGGCTCGTCGCTTCGGTGGCGGTCACTCCACCTCCAGGTCGACGCCGTTCCAGACGAAGCGGGCGCTGGTGACCGCGTCGTCGTCCCCGCCGGTGAGGAGTTGGTGGACTGCGATGCCGGGCAGTTCGCCGTAGGTGCACCATTCGTGGTCGGAGGTGACCATGAGGTCCAGGTCGAGGGCGGTGAGCAGCGCGAAGACCTGTCCGCGGTTGACCGTGTCGACTCCGACGAAGACCTCGTCCAGCAAAATCGGCCGGGGTGCCAGGGGCACCGCCTCGTAGTGGGCGGCGACGGCGGCGAAGAGGGGCAGGTGCAGTGCGATGGCCTTCTCTCCGCCGGAGAGCGCGCCGTGCAGCTTCTTGGTCAGCGGCTGCCAGCCGGTCCCGTTCGCCCGGTCGAGGCGGACGGTGAAGCGGTGCCAGGCGGTGTAGTCGAGCACCTCACCGAGCTGTTCCTCCCAGCTCGCGGCCGTCTCACTGCCCTTGGCCTCCTCGATGCGGGCGCGGAAGAAGACGTGCAGCGCCTCCCGGTCGCTCTCGGTGACCCGGCCGGGGTCCTTGAGCAGCAGCTGACGGGCGGTGCGGGTGCTGTCCGGAAGGTCCGGGCGGACGTCCCAGACGAGTTGGACGGCGACGTTGGAGGCGGTGCGGACCCGCTCCAGGTGCCCGTTCATGCGGTCGACGAGTTCGCCGGCCTGGCGGATGCGGGCCGCGAGGTGGCGGCGGATGTCGCCGGTGAGGATCTGGTCGAACAGGTGCCGTTCGGCGGCCGTGATGTCGTCCCGGCTGCGGTCCCGCTCCTGGGTGAGCGTGCCGAGCAGACCCGTCGCCCCCACGCGTACGCCGTCCAGGGTGGCGGTGAAGAGCTGGATGTCGTCGTCCGGTTCCAGGTCCAGGTCGGCACGGGTGCCGAGGCGCTGGCGGGCCTCGTGGACTGCTTCGGACAGGCGGGTCGCGGCGTCGCCCAGGTTGCGTGGGGCATGCGGGAGGTCCGGCCACTTCGCCGCTGTGGCGCGGGCAGCCTCCAGGGTGACCTTGGTGCCGCCCCCGGCGTCGAGTACCGGTGGGATGCCGGCGTCCTCGGCCAGTCCAGCCAGAGACAGGTGCTGGAACCGGCGCGCCGCTGCGTCCCTGGTCGCGAGGGCCTGTTCCCGTCGTTCGGCGTCCTGGCCGCTGGTGGCACGCAGTCCTCCGACCTGTCCTTCCAGGCGTAGCAGGAGTTCGGCGGCCCGGCCGGCCTCCTCACGGCAGCGGCGCAGCTCGGCGCGCGCCTCGGCGAGGCGTGCGACGATCTGCCGGTAGTCCGCGCCGACGGTGGCTTCCACTGCCTCCAGGCGCGCTGTCAGCCCCGTTGCCTCCGCTTCGGTGGCGGCCGCTTCCTCGGCGCGTTCCTCTGCGGTCCGGCGCGATCGGTCCGCCTGGGCGGCCCGCTGGCGGGCCCGGTCGGTGGCGGCGGTCGCGGCGAGCCGGGCGTCCACCCAGCTGTCGGCGGTGTCCCGGAACCTGTCGATGGCGTCGGAGAGCGTACGCAACCGGGCGCGGTCGGTGGGCAGTCCGTGTTCGGCGGCTCGGCGGTCGAGCGTGCGCAGCGCGACCGCCACTTCCCTCTCGCACCGCGCCAGTCGTCCGGCGACGTCACGCACGGCGTCGTCCCGAGCCGCCACGGTGTCCTCCGCGCGGTCCCGGTCACGCCGCCGGCCGTCGAGTTCCCGGTGGTCGGGTCGGGCGGCGCGGTCGGCGTCCAGCCGGGCGCGGCGGTCCGCGAGGCCGCGCAGCCGGTCGTCGAGTACGGCGAGGGAGGCGTTCGTCTCGCCGATACGGTCGGTCAGTTCGCCGATCACGCGCTGCCGGGCGCGCTGGCGTGCCAGGGCGCCGATGTGGGCCGGCTCCGGTTTGCTCCAGGTGCCGGTGGCGAGCGCGAGACGCCAGGCGCCGTCGGCGGAGACGGCTGCGGGGTGCCCGCCCGGCAGAGTCGGGCCGTAGGCGATGCCTGCGAGGATGCGGGTCACGGTGTCTGCCGGGACGGGGGTGTCCTCCTCGGGCCTCAGCAACTCCAGCAGGCTGGGCTCCGGGGCGGTCGCGGCCAGGGCGGCCTCGGCGCGCGTGTCGTGACCCGGCAGCGTGATTCCGTCGTAGGGACTGACCCAGGCGTCCAGGAGACCCGACGCCTCCAGTGCGGCCTCCACCGCGGCCTGAACGGGGAGCGGGACCCCTTCCCTGAAAGCGACCAATCGCCACAGGGGGGCGCCCGCCGTCGCCGTACGGACGGCGGTACGGGTGGGCGGTGGCGCTGGCGGCAGGTCGGTTTCACCGCTCAGCCGTCGTAGCTCCTCCTCCAGCCGGCTCCGCTCGTCCCGCAGACCCTGGCGTGCGGCCCGGGTGGTGGCCTCCGCCGTGGCGATCTCCTGTTCCAGTGGGCGTGCGGCGGCATCGGTCAGGGCCGTCACCGCGGCCTCCGCCGCTGCTGCGGCAGCGAGTCGGTCGAGGTCGGTGATGCGCAGTTCCGTACAGTCATGGGCCCAGGCGAGCAGGCGTTCCACCTGTGCGGCGAGGGCGTCGTCCCAGGCGGCGGACGCCTCGTCCCGCCGGGCGATCGCCTCCGCGAGACGGGTGCGGGCCTCCTCCAGCAGTTCCTCGGCGGCGCCGCGGTCGCGTACGGCGCGATCGTGGCCGTCGATCGCCTCGGTGACGAGGGTGACCTGTTGCCGTCGGGCGGTGTCCGCACCGCGCACCAGTCGACGGGCCTGTCGCGCTCCGTTCCCGGCCGTTGTGCGCGGGACGCCGCCCTGGTCGCGTCCCGGGGTGCGGGGGAGGGCCACCGCGGGCTCCGCCGCGTCGAGGACCGTCCTCACCTCGTGGTGGATGGACTCCAGCCCTGCTGCCCGAGCCGCCCGGTGTGCTTCCCCGGCGGCTTCGCGCGCGTGCTCGCCCAGGGTGCGGGCCTGGTCCGCCGCCTCCTCGGTGTGCCGCTGGTCCTCCTCCGACCGGGCCTGAGCGGCCTGCGCGGCGGATCGCTGCCTCCCGGCGGCGGCTGCCACGTCTTCGGCGCGGCGGCGGAGCCGGTCGAGTTCCTCGCCCTGCCGGTACGCGTCGCTCTCGCGCAGGCCCTCGACGGTCTCGTCCAGCGCGTGCGCGCGCAACTCCAGTTCCTCGCGCCGGGCCTGGGTCGACCGGCGTTCCGCCAGCGCCTGTTCGAGTTCCTCGGCGCTCTGGCGGGCGACGCGGGTGAGGTTGTCCAGTTCGGTCGTGGCCGAGATGAGCGCGGCGGAACCCGCGCGCAGGACCCGCCGCGCGTAGGCACGCTGCCGGGACGAGACGGTCTCGGCGGCCGTCACCTCGTCGTCCAGCCGCTTGAGGTGTTCGCGCTGCCGGTCGAGCCGCTCGAAGCCCTCGGCGAGTTCGGCGATCTCCGCATCGCCCAGCGGGGGCAGGGCGCGGGAGAGCAGGGTGGAGAGCAGGGACGGGTCGAGCCGCTCCGACAGTTTGGGCTGACGCAGCTGGAGCAGCGCGGACAGCAGCGACTCGTAGCGTTGCTCCCCCATCCCCGCGAAGAGTTCACGCCGTACGGCGGTGCGATAGTCGCTGGCCGAGGCATGGACATCGCCTCGGTCGCGCAGGGCTTCGGCGAGGGCGGCCCGGGTCAGTGGCTGTCCCGCGTCGTTGACGAGGAGCACACCGTCAGGGTGGGCGATTCTGGAGCCGGTGGTGAAGTAGTCGGCGTGCACCGTGCTGGTGTGCACGCTGGCCTGCAGGCGCGCCCCGCAGCCGAACCACCGCTCGGTGCCGTCGTCGCCGACGCGGCGGAACTCCATCCACGCGTATCCGACGCGGGTCTTGCCGGAGGCGCCCTCGCCCAGCAGGTTCCAGTGCATGGTGCGTTCCGAACCGCCGAACGTTGAGAGGCGGTTGGGGCGGAGGCTGGCGTCGAAGAGGAACGGCAGCAGCAGTTCCAGGGCCTTGGACTTGCCAGAGCCGTTCTGCCCGCGGAGCAGCAGGCGGCCTTGGTGGAAGGTGAACGTCTCGTCGTAGTAGCGCCAGACGTTGAGGATGCCGGCGCGGTGGGGCTGCCAACGGCTGCCGGCGGCGTCCGCCGCTCGGGCGGCCCCTGCCGGAGCGGGTTCGGTGGGCACCGGCCGCCGGGGGAAGGGAAGCTCTGTCACGCTCACTGCTCGTCTCCTTCTTCCACGTCGCCCTAGGCAGCCGTGCCGCCTGCGGCCCGGGGGGAGGTGGCGTCCCCTCCCGGTTCGGGCTTGTCGTCCCGGTTCGCGCTCGTCGTCTCCGTCAGGCGGTAGCGGTATGCGGCAGGGCACGCGACGACGCGCCCCCCGGTATGGCGGGCCAGGCCGACGTCACGCAGGACGCGTACGGCGTCGTCGGACAGCCGGGCCGCGCCGTCCTCGGACTGGTACGCCCTGGCCCATCGCGGGAAGCGCCGCAGCAGGTCCGCTCCGGCCTCGGCCAGCTGCTCGGGCAGCAGCCCGGCGGGCGCGGCGCACAGCGGCTCCAGGAGGAGCAGCGCGGCGACCCGGGCGGTGGACGTGTCGTCGGGAAAGCGGACGTCGGTGGCGAGGCCGTCCGGGTCCACGAGCAGGAAGCCCTCGGCTCGTTCCTCCAGCAGGAAACCGGCCTGCTCGACCGAGCGGCGCAGGATCTGGCGTCCGGTCAGGGAGGTGACGTACGCCAGTTCGTCGTCGGTGAGGTCCGTCCGGTACAGCACGGGGTCGTCGAAGAGGCGGCGCAGCACCGAGTGGCGCAGTTTCAGGTTGCGTTGCGCGTCGGTGGCGGCCCGCTCGCCGTGCACCTCGTCCACCGTGCCGTCGGCGACCGCGCCGCCGTAACGGCGCTCACGCACCAGACCGGTGAGGAGTTCCCCGAACCGCGCGGGCACCTCGTCCGGGGGTACGGCGAGCCGGGAAGCGCCGACGGGCGCGGCGGGCAGCCGCATCAGCAGTGTGGTGTCCACCCGGTAGAGGACCTTCGCCTCGGCGGACTCGATGTACGCCTCGGTGGTCCCGTCGACGGCACGCAGCACGTCGTACGACTCCAGCAGTTTCAGGACGTCGACGAACGCCATTCGCTCCGGCTTGTGCACCGGGTCGAACGCGGCCAGCACCCGGTCGGCCGACGTGGCCTGCACGACCCGGTCGGCGAGCATGCCGATGGTCGTCATCGGCATGGACAGCAGCTCGGCGGCGGTCACGCACAGCAGCACGTAGTGCCGGCGGCCGAACGGGGCCCGGCCGGAACGCGCCCGGCGGGCCGGCCGGGAGCCGTCCGGGTCGGCCCGGACCTTGGTGAGGCGGGCGTAGCCGCGGCGCGGTTCCACCACCAGGCTCCAGCCGCAGGTGTAGTCGAACCACTGGGCCAGCGGCTCGCGACGGCGGCGTACCAGTTCGAAGCCCGCCGGATCGGTGGCCTCGGTCAGCAGGGGCCGGGCCAGCAGGAGACGGATCGCGCGGGCGACCTGCTCCCGTTCCGCGGCGGCGAGTTGGTTGGCGAGGGTGCTCATCCGGCTGCCTCCCGCCGCGCGGCGCCCGGCCGTGGGCTCACTGCGCCGGCCGCAGTGATGAGCACCACGTAGTCCGGTCCGGCGAATGTGCCCTTCGTCGTGCGCAGTACGGCGGTGCGTTCGTCGGGAGGTGGGGACAGCGCGATCTCCACCCGGCCGTCGCCCGTCATGGCGCGCCGCGAGCCGGTCGCGTCCGGTCGGGCGGCCAGGGCCCGGCCCACCAGGTCCAGCAGCCGCTCGAAGACGGCGGGATCCAGGGTGCCGAAGGAGGACAGGCGCACGGGGCCGTCCGTCTCCAGCACCTCCCAGGCACGCGCGAGTTGCGCCCGCTCCGTACGGGCCCCTTCCGCGCGCTCGGCCCTGACCGCCGTGACGTCCCGCACCCTGGCCGTGCGGGTGAAGCGCTCCGTCCGTCCGCTGGTCCGCAGCAGCGCTGACACCTCCACGGGTGGGGCCTCGGACCAAGCACGGGACGACGGGATCAACTCCGGGTCCGGGTGGGCAAGGTGGGCGTGGCGCGCCGGGCCGAGTCCGAAGGCCGCCGACCACAGCCGGTGCAGGTCCTCCTCCGCGGGGGCCGCGGCGAACCAGCGCGCCAGCTCCCGGAAGTCTTGTACAGCGCTGGAGGAGCGGCGCCGTGACTCGTTGATCCGCTCCAGGACCTGCAGCAGCGAGACGATGGCGCGCCGGGCGATGTCGTGCAGCTGCTCGATCCGGGGCCGTGCCCCGTCGTCCGGCAGGAACCACGCCCTCAGGCCCGCCCAGCGCGCCCGCCGGCTCTCCAGCCAGCCGGCCGCGGGATGCTCACCGGCGACCGGGGGCAGTTCGGCCCCGCGGAGAGCCCGCTCGCGCAGCACGGCGGTCCCCCGCTCCTCCACCCGGGCCACGGCTGCGGCGACCGCCTGTCCGCGCCGGTCCAGGTTGACCAGGAACTCCTGGAGATAGGCGACGGTGGCGGCCTTGACCTCGCGGAACACCTCCAGGTCCGCGCCTTCGGCACGCAGGAGGCGCTGCAATTCGCCGTTGAACGCTTTGGTGTTCTCCACCAGGGCTTCCAGATGCGCCTCCAGCTCGCGCAGCGTGCTGAAGATCCGCCGGTCGGCGGAGGCGGGTTCGCCGGACAGCAGGCACAGGTCGTCCAGTCGGTCGGCGATGGCCTCCAGCACGGCCGTCTGCAACGCCCCCGTGGAGGCCAGCACCTCCAGCGCGTGCCGCACTCCGGCGAGAGCCGCCTCGCCCCGGCGGGTCAGCGAGTACTGGAGGTTGCGCCGCTCGTACTCCTCGGCCGTGCGGTAGTTCTCCGCGTGGTTGTGTACGACGTCGAGGAGCTCCCACTTCACGAGCCGGGCGAGCGCGTCGTGCAGTTCCCCGTCGTCGACGTCCGCCACCCAGCCCACCAGACGCAGTCGCTCGCGCACCGCGTCGACCCCCAGCGTGGTTTCGAGGTGCTCGCCGGCCACGCCGAAGGCGTCCAGCACCGCCCCGTACAAGTCGGCCTTCTCCCCCGTCGTGAACCGGAACATCTCCGGTGGCACCCTGCGCACGCCTGTCGTCCCTCCCCACGCCCTGGCGGCATCGGCGACCTCCACCGTAGAGGGTGACACCGACATCACGGGCCGTGCCCCGGAAGAGGGGTGTGCGCCCTTCGACACAACATCAACCACCCTGGCCGAAGCCGCATAGCCCGTGTCCAAGATTCCGGGTCGAGGCCCGGTCGCTGCTCACGGCCACCTGTGCCCCCTTGCCGAGACGCCGGAGCGGTTCCGTCGGCATCAGCGCGGTGCACAACTTGGGCTCGATGGCCGACGAGCGCCATGACGCTCCGCCAGATTCAGCGTCAAACGAGCGTCAAGACGCTTCCTTGACCGCGCTCGCGTAGGAGAGAAGAGACGCGCCCGACTGGCGCCCCGATACACGGAGCCGGGTGACACAGGGCGCGAGCCCAGAACGGGCTCCACACGATGAACTTCGAAAAACAGGTCGAGCACACCTTGACCCACCCGAACACTAGGATGAATACGCAGGTCAGAGGTTCTGTCCGCCAGGCTCCAGGATCGCCACGCACTCCACGTGATGCGTCATCGGAAAGAGGTCGAACACCCGGAGCGTCCGCACCCGGTAGCCGCCCTCGCGGAAGTACGCCAGGTCGCGGGCGAGGGCGGCCGGGTCGCAGGCGACGTACGCGATGCGGCGGGCGCCGAGGGCGGAGAGGTGGGAGACGGTGTCGCGGCCCGCGCCGGAGCGGGGCGGGTCCAGGACGATCAGGTCGGCCTCGGTGATGCCGGTGCGGGGCAGGACGGACTCGACCTTGCCCTGTTCGATGCGGACGCGGGGGAAGTCGGCGAGGTTGTGCCGGGCGTCCTCCACCGCGCGCTTGCCGGACTCGATGCCGAGGACCGCGCCCTTGTCGCCGAGGCGGTCGGCCAGGGCCCCCGCGAACAGGCCCACGCCGCAGTACAGGTCCAGGGCCGTCTCGCCCTTGCGGGGCAGCAGGCCCTGCATGACCGCCGTCACAAGGGTGTCCGCCGCCTTGGGGTGGACCTGCCAGAAACCGCCGCCGCCCACGCGGTGGGTGCGGCCGTCGGCGCGCTCGCGGACGAAGGGGCGGCCGTGCACGCGGTGGACACCGCCGGACTTCTCGTCGACACGGAGGACGGAGACCGGCTTGTCCAGTTCCACCAGGGGGAGGCGAGCGCCCGGACGCGGGGTGAGGACGACCTGCCGGTCCTGCGAGCCGGTCGCGGCGATCGCCTCGACCGTCTCCATGCCCGTCCAGTCACGCCGCTCGATGCCCAGTTCGCTGACCCCCTCGGCCGCGATCAGACAGTGCTCGATGGGCTCTACCTCGTGCGAGCGGTGGTGGCGCAGCCCGGCCTTGCCGGTGGCCGGGTCGACCGCGTACTGCACACGGGTCCGCCACTGCGGGACCTGCCCGGCGGGCAGCTTGTCGCCCTCGGCGGGCATCACGGTGCCGTCCCAGCCGGCCTCCTCCGGCGTGAGGCCCGCCAGGCGCTTCAGCTGTTCGGCGACGACCTCGCCCTTGAGGCGGCGCTGGGCGCCCGGCTTGGCGTGCTGCCAGTCGCAGCCGCCGCAGCGGCCGGGGCCGGCGTAGGGGCAGGGGGCTTCGATACGGTCCTTGGAGGGCTCCAGGATCCGTACGGCGTCGGCACGAAGGAACCGCGCGCCCTCCTCACCCTCGGTCACGCGTGCCACGACCCGTTCGCCGGGCAGCGTGTGCCGGACGAACAGCACCTGGCCCTCGGAGGTCCGGGCGATGCAGTGACCGCCGTGGGCGACGGGGCCGATCTCGACCTCGTACTCCTCCCCCACCAGCGACTTCTTCGGTTCTGCGGGCATGGTGGGGTGACTCCAGATCGAGATCGCGGACGGGGGCGGCCCGGCGAGGGGGCCGACAACAGCCCACCAGTCTACGGCCTCGCCGCTCCCGCCCCGGCCCGCCTCAGTCCTCGCCCGAGGGGGCCGAAGGCACCGACGGCTCCTTGGGGCGCTCCAGCGCCGGTCCGCGGCGGACCGCACCCGGGGCGTTCCAGTCCTGCCGCTTGCGTGCGCGGGCCTTGGCGGCCTCGGAGGAGGCCAGCTGGTAGGGCACGGAGGTCACCATGACGCCCGGCGTGAACAGCAGCCGGCCCTTCAGGCGCAGGGCGCTCTGGTTGTGCAGCAGGTGCTCGTACCAGTGGCCGACGACGTACTCAGGGATGATCACCGAGACCGCGTCGCGCGGTGACCGGCTGCGCAGACTCTTCACGTACTCTATGACCGGCCGCGTGACCTCGCGGTACGGGGAGTCGAGCACCTTCAGCGGTACGTCGATGCCGCGCCGCTCCCACTCCTCGCGCAGCGCCTTCGTCTCCGCCGGGTCGACGTTGACGGTGAGCGCCTCCAGGGTGTCCGAGCGCATCAGCTTGGCGTACGCCAGCGCCCTCAGGGTGGGGCGGTGGATCTTGGAGATCAGGACGACGGAGTGGACGCGGGAGGGGCGGACGCTGTCGTCGGACGGGCCCTCCGGCGCGGCGATCTCCGCGGAGACTCGGTCGTAGTGCTTGCGGATGGCCGTCATCGTCGCGAAGAAGATGCACATGCCGAGCAGGGCCACCCAGGCGCCGTGCGTGAACTTGGTGAGGAGGACGACGATCAGCACCAGGCCGGTGAGGCAGGCGCCGAAGGCGTTGATGGCGCGCGACCGGATCATGTGGCGCCGCTTGGCCTGCTCCTTCTCGGTGGCCAGGTGGCGGTTCCAGTGCCGGACCATGCCGATCTGGCTGAGCGTGAAGGACACGAACACACCGACGATGTACAGCTGGATCAGCCGGGTGGAGTCGGCTCCGTAGACGACCGTGAGCAGCGTGGCGGCGCCCGCGAGCAGCACGATGCCGTTGGAGAACGCCAAGCGGTCGCCGCGGGTGTGCAGCTGGCGGGGCAGGTAGCGGTCCTGGGCGAGGATCGAGCCGAGGAGGGGGAAGCCGTTGTACGCCGTGTTCGCGGCGAGGAACAGCACCAGGGCGGTGGCGGCGGCCAGGACGACGAAGAGGAAGCTGCCCTTGCCGAACACCGCCTCGGCGACCTGGGAGATCACCGGGTTCTGGACGTAGCCGGAACCGACCGGGACGCCGTTGTGGAGCAGGTCGGTGGCCGGGCTCTCGGCCATGCGGACCTTCGTCGACGCGGCCAGCACGATGATGCCGCAGAACATCGTCACGGCCAGCAGGCCCATCATCGCCAGCGTGGTCGCCGCGTTCTTCGACTTGGGTTTGCGGAAGGCCGGGACGCCGTTGGAGATCGCCTCGACACCGGTGAGCGCGGCACAGCCGGAGGAGAAGGCGCGCAGGAGCAGGAAGACCAACGCGAATCCCGCGAGCCCCTGGTGTTCGGCCTTGATGTGGTAGTCCGCCGTCGGCGCTCGCATGGTGTCGCCGAGGACCAGTCCGCGGAACGCGCCCCACAGGATCATGATGAAGACGCCGACGACGAAGACGTACGTCGGGATGGCGAACAGCGTGCCCGACTCCTTGACTCCGCGCAGGTTCATCAGTGTCAGGAGCACGATCACGATGACCGCGCACAGCACCTTGTGCTGGACCACGAACGGGACCGCGGAGCCGAGGTTCTCGATGCCGGAGGAGATCGACACGGCCACGGTCATGACGTAGTCGACGAGCAGGGCGCTGGCCACCGTCAGGCCCGCCTTGGGACCGAGGTTGGTGGTCGCCACCTCGTAGTCGCCGCCGCCGCTGGGGTAGGCGTGCACGTTCTGCCGGTAGGAAGCCACCACCGTGAACATCAGCACGACCACCGCGACCGCGATCCACGGGCTGAAGTGGTACGCCGACAGGCCCGCGATGGACAGGACCAGCAGCACCTCCCCCGGCGCGTACGCCACGGAGGACAGCGGGTCGGAAGCGAAGACGGGGAGTGCGACGCGCTTCGGCAGAAGGGTCTCCCCGAGCCGGTCGCTGCGCAGTGCGCGCCCGATCAGAATCCGTTTGGGCACGTCGGTCAGTTTGGACACAACAGAGGATCGTAAGCCTTCGAACAGGAGGTCGCCCACCTGCCACCCCAGATCTGCCTCACGAGTGAAATCGGAGGCCGCGGACGTCACGGATTCCGCAGGTGAGGGCGTTGCCGTGCCGAGATGACGGAACTTGACCGAACTCCGCTGATTGCGGCCCGTTCGACCGCCCCCCGCTCGACCCGTCGGAGGTCCCATGCCCCCGACCGCGGGGCTGATCGGCGCCGCCGCGATGCTGCTCGGCCTCGGAATCCTCACCCTGTGCAGCGTGCGCAGCATCACCCGGCGTCCGCCCGTCGAGGTGGAGCAGGCACCTCGCCCGGGGCCGCTCGAGCGGTCGGCGCCGCCATCCGTCCGGGATCCGGCCGGGGGGTGCCGGGCCCGCACCGCGCATGTGTAGCTTGTCCCTCTGTCTGAGACCCTGATGGGGCTGAGAAGTAGCTGTTGACACCGGAAGGACGGTCGTGCACATCGTCATCATGGGCTGCGGGAGAGTGGGTTCCGCTCTCGCCCAGGCCCTGGAGCAACAGGGGCACACGGTCGCCGTGATCGACCAGGACCCCACCGCCTTCCGTCGACTGGGTCCCGGGTTCGGCGGTCGCCGGGTCACCGGGATCGGCTTCGACCGGGACACCCTGCGCGAGGCGGGCATCGAGGAGGCGGGCGCCTTCGCCGCCGTCTCCAGCGGCGACAACTCCAACATCATCTCCGCTCGGGTGGCCCGGGAGATGTTCGGAGTGGAGAACGTCGCGGCCCGGATCTACGACCCCCGCCGCGCCGAGGTCTACCAGCGCCTGGGCATCCCGACCGTGGCCACGGTCCGCTGGACCGCCGACCAGATGCTGCGCCGGCTGCTGCCCTCGGGCGCGGAGCCGCTGTGGCGCGACCCCACGGGCGGGGTCCAGCTCGCCGAGGTGCACACCTCCTCGAAGTGGGTCGGCCACAAGATCAGCAGGCTTCAGGAGGAGACGGGCGTCCGGGTGGCGTTCCTGACCCGCCTGGGCGAGGCGATCCTGCCGTCCTCGCAGACGGTGCTGCAGGAGGGTGACCTCGTGCACGTGATGATGCGGACCGACGACGTGGAGAAGGTCGAGGCGACGTTCGCCGAAGGCCCCGAAGAGGAGAGCGGTCACTGATGAGGGTCGCCATTGCCGGTGCCGGCGCGGTCGGTCGCTCGATCGCCGGTGAGCTGCTGGAGAACGGTCACGAGGTCCTTCTCGTCGACAAGGCGCCGACCGCGATCTCGGTCGAGCGGGTCCCGCAGGCCGAGTGGCTGCTGGCCGACGCCTGCGAGATCACCTCGCTGGACGAGGCGGCGCTGCAGCGCTGCAACGTCGTCATCGCCGCGAC
This sequence comes from Streptomyces sp. NPDC003393, assembly GCF_053589015.1. NCBI lineage: Bacteria > Bacillati > Actinomycetota > Actinomycetes > Kitasatosporales > Streptomycetaceae > Streptomyces > Streptomyces sp. NPDC003393. The sequence goes on from NZ_JBSFRB010000021.1 coordinate 135,167, forward strand.
GGGCGACGACAAGGTGAACCTGGTCGTCTCCCTGCTGGCGAAGACGGAGTACGGCGTGCCGCGCGTCGTGGCCCGGGTGAACAACCCGAAGAACGAGTGGCTGTTCAACGAGGCGTGGGGCGTGGACGTCGCCGTGTCCACTCCGCGTCTGATGTCGGCCCTGGTCGAGGAGGCGGTGAGCGTCGGCGACCTGGTGCGCCTGCTCCGCTTCAGCCACGGCGACGCCAACCTGGTGGAGCTGACCCTGCCGGAGGAGTCGGCGCTGGCCGGCACGCAGGTCGGCGATGTCCAGTGGCCCCAGGACACGTCGCTGGTCACCATCATCCGCGGCAATCGCGTCCTCACCCCGTCCCAGGAGGACTCCCTGGAGGTGGGTGACGAGCTGCTGTTCGTGGCCGCGCAGGCCCGCGAGGGGCAGCTGGAGGACCTGCTGTCGGTGCGGCGGGAGGACGCCGAGCACTGAGTCCGCCAGGTTGTGGCGAACTCAGGAACGACAGCGAAGGGGCGCCCGGAGATCTCCGGGCGCCCCCTGCCTGTACAGCGCTGACCGTGGCGCGGCGTGAGGGGGGCGGAGCGGACGCGCGAGCGCC
>NZ_JBSFRB010000022.1:0-131610 GCF_053589015.1 Streptomyces sp. NPDC003393
GCGCCCCCCCCCCCCCCCGCCACCCCCCCCCCCCCCCTCGTCGGTCCGGCGGGGGGGCGCCCCCCCCGGGGGCCCCCCCGCCCGCTGCTTGTGGGGCCGCGCCGTGCCGCACACCGCGATACTCGGGTCATGCACACGGATCTTGATGAGCTGCTGAGGTCGCTGCGCGTCTGGGACCCGGAGGTCACCGAGCTGCCCCGCTTCGACCCGGCGACCGCGCCCCCGGAGCCCCTCCCCCTCTTCGGGCGGTGGTTCGCGGAGGCGGTGGCGGCCGGCGAGCGGGAGCCGCACACGATGTCCCTCGCGACCTCCGACGAGGAGGGCCGTCCGGACGTACGGATCGTGATGCTGCACGGCGCGGACGCCTCGGGCTGGTCCTTCGCGACCCATGCGGGCAGCCGCAAGGGCCGGCACCTGGCCGCCCGCCCGCACGCGGCGCTGGCCTTCTACTGGCCGGTGCTGGGCCGCCAGGTCCGGGTCCGGGGCCCGGTCACGACGGCCCCGCCGGAGCAGGCCCGGGCGGACCTGCACGCCCGCTCCGCGGGAGCCCTGGCCGCCGCCCTCACCGGTCACCAGAGCGAGGTCCTGGACTCCCTGCACGAGCTGGCGCGGGCCTCGCGCGAGGCATGGGACCGGGCTCGGCGCGATCCCGGCGCGGACGTCCCCTCCTGGACCCTGTACCGCCTGCGGCCCACCGAGGCCGAGTTCTTCCAGGGCGACTCCGGCCGCCGGCACGTACGCCTCCGCTACCACCGCGCGGGCGACGGCGCCTGGTCCCGCGAGCTGCTCTGGCCCTGAGGGCCCGGAGCCCTCGGGCCGGGGTCCTCACCCGACGTCGTACGCCGCGAAGTCGCACACCGGCCGATACCCGATCCGCCGGTACAGCGCGTTGCTGGTGGGGTCGGCGAGGTCGGTGAAGAGCAGCACCTCGGCCGCTCCGGACTCGAGCGCGGCCCGGCTGACCACCGCCGTGACGGCTCCCGCGTGTCCCCGGCCCCGCAGGCCCGCCGGCGTGCAGACCCCGATCACGCGTGTCTGCCCGGCGACCTCGGGGGTCCTCGCGGCCATGGAGACGGGCGTTCCGCCGGGTGTCTCCCAGAGCATGGCGTCACCGCGCCGGACGCGACCGTCCGCCCCGCGAGCGCGTCGGCCTCCTCCTCGGTCAGCACGGTGAGGGCGATCGGGAAGGGCGGTGTCCGGAAGAAGGCGGCGCGCACTCCCGGTGCCCCGTCTCCGCCCAGGACACCGAACTCGGGGCGCCGTCCCCGTAGCAGTGTCCGCCGTGCACGCGCAGGTTCTCGGTCACGGTCAGATGCAGGGTGTGCGGGGCGGGCCGGGAGCGGAGGAACTCTCCGGCGCGGGCGAGGACTTCGCCGACGTCGTCGGTCGGGTGCCAGTCGTCGGAAGCCATGCTTCATGATTCCGCCGGGGACGCGGGGGGCGCCTGCGAATCAAGGCCGCCCCGCCGCGGCCCGACGCGTCCGTGCCCCCCCTGCTCCCCCTGTTCCCGCCTGCCGCTGCCGGTCCCTGGCCCGGCTACCCCTCCGGTCGCGGATCCGTGGCCAGTCGTGCGTGCAGGTGGCAGTCGCGGAAGGCGTCGTGACGGCCCGCCTCCCACATGGCGCCGCGCAGGGTCCCCTCGTACGTGAAGCCGCACCGCTCGGCGACGCGGCACGACGCCTCGTGCCCGAGCGCGTGGTCCAACTCCAGCCGGTGCATCCCGAGTCCGGCGAAGGCCCAGTCCGCGGCGAGCAGCAGCGCCCGCGTGGCGACTCCCCGTCCGCGGGCCTCCGGGAGCACCCAGTAGCCGACCCGCCCGGTCCGCAGGGGGCGGTTGACGACTTCGACGCCGACGTGCCCGAGCGTCGCGCCGGTCGTCTCGTCCGTGACGCAGAAGGGCACGCCCGCGCCGTCGACGGCCCTGTGCACGTGGGCGGTGAGCGACTCGCGCGCGTCGGCCGGGCCCTCTTCCAGGACCAGGGGCGTGTTCCAGCGCCGGAACTCGGGCTCGGTCCGTCCGCGCAGCCAGGTCTCGACGTCGGCTTCGGACTCCGGGTCCCACACGCGCAGCCGGAGGCCGTGCCCGGACAGCACGGGGGCGGGGGCGGCGAGGGACGTCTCACGTATGTCGGCCATCGGATCATTCTGTCCGAGGCACCGGCGGCGGTGCGGCCACCGGGAGCGACAATCACGCGCATCCGTGATCGATCCGCAACCAATTCCGGTCTTGACCGAGACCCATCAACAGGGCGCCTGATTACGCTCGCGCACATGACCGACTCCACGTCCACGACGTCCACCGTTCCCGCACACCGGCGCGCCGACCACCCCGTCTACGTCGTCGGCGGCGGGCCGGGCGGTCTGGCCGCCGCCTACGCGCTGCGCGCGCGGGGGACACGCGCGGTGGTCCTGGAGAGGTCCGACCGGGTCGGGGCGTCCTGGCGGCGCCACTACGACCGGCTGCACCTGCACACCACCCGCCGTCTGTCCGCGCTGCCCGGTCTGCCGATGCCGCGCCGGTTCGGCAGGTGGGTCTCGCGCGACGACGTGGTGCGCTACCTGGAGAAGTACGCCGAGCACCACGAGCTGGAGATCGTGACCGGTGTCGAGGTCTCCCGCCTGACGCGCGCCGCCGACGGCGCGGGATGGCTGCTGCACGCCACCGGCGGGCGGGAGCTGACCGGCAGCGCGGTGGTCGTCGCCACCGGCTACAACCACACACCGCGGCTGCCGGACTGGCCCGGCCGCGCCGAGTACACCGGCGGGCTCGGTGAGCCCCGCCGACTCGTGCACGCCTCCGAGTACCGCAACCCCGAGCCCTACCTGGGCCGTGACGTGCTCGTCGTCGGCGCCGGCAACACCGGCGCGGAGATCGCCGTCGACCTGGTGGAGGGCGGGGCCGCTCGGGTGCGGCTGTCCGTGCGGACCGTCCCGCACATCGTGCGCCGGTCGACCGCGGGGTGGGCGGCGCAGTACACGGGCGTGCTGTGCCGGCGGCTGCCGGTCCCCCTCGTCGACCGCCTCGCCAGGCCGCTGGCGAAGGTGAGCGTGCCCGACCTGTCGGCGCACGGCCTGCCCCGTCCCGGCACCGGCCTGTACTCCCGCGTCCGCGAGGGGGCGATCCCGGTCCAGGACGTCGGTCTCGTCGACGCCGTGCGGGAGGGCAGGGTGGAGATCGTGGGCGCGGTCGAGGGGTTCGAGGACGGCAAGGTCGCGCTCGCCGACGGCGGCCGGATCGAGCCGGACGCCGTCATCGCCGCCACCGGTTACTCGCGTGGCCTGGAGGACCTGGTCGGCCACCTCGGCGTACTGGACTCGCGCGGCAAGCCGGTCGTCCACGGCCCCCGCACCACCGCCGACGCCCCCGGCCTGTACTTCACCGGCTTCACCAACCCCATCAGCGGCATGCTCCGCGAACTGGCCCTCGACGCCGAACGGATCGCCAGAGCGATCGCGAAGGCGGTGAACTGAGGGCTGTCCCGCAATCCCCGGCGGGACAGCCCTCAGGCGGTGGGCACCGCGAGTTCCCGCGTGGCCGGACTGCGCCGGATGACCAGGGCCATCAGCGCGGCCGCGGCGCACAGCGCCCCGGCGGCGTACCAGACGATGTCGTACGAGCCGGTCACGTCCCGTACGACACCGCCGAGGGAGGCGACCAGGGCGGCGCCGACCTGGTGGGAGGCGAGGACCCAGCCGAAGACGATCGCGCTGTCCTCGCCGTACTGCTCACGGCACAGGGCGAGCGTGGGCGGGACGGTGGCGACCCAGTCCAGGCCGTAGAAGACGATGAAGAAGATCATCGGCGGGTGCACGCTCGGGGCCAGCAGCATCGGCAGGAACAGCAGGGAGATGCCGCGCAGGGCGTAGTACACCGCCAGCAGGCGGCGCGGCTCGAAGCGGTCGGTGAACCAGCCGGAGGCGATCGTGCCGGCCACGTCGAACACACCGATGACCGCGAGCAGCGAGGCCGCCGCCGTGATGGGCATGCCGTGGTCGTGGGCGGCGGGCACGAAGTGCGTCTGGATCAGGCCGTTGGTGGAGGCGCCGCAGATGGCGAAGGTGCCGGCCAGCAGCCAGAAGGGGCCGGTGCGCACCGCGGAGAACAGCACGGTCAGGGTCCGACGCGCGGCTCCGGGCACCGGCCCGGGCTTCGGCACGAACTCCGGTGCGCCGTAAGGCCGTACGCCGACGTCGGCCGGGTGGTCGCGCAGCAGCAGCCAGACGAAGGGGACGACCGCGAGGGCGGCGAGGGCGACCGTGACGGACGCCGGGCGCCAGCCGTGCTTCTCGACGATCCAGGACAGCAGGGGCAGGAAGATCAGCTGGCCGGAGGCGGAGGCCGCGGTGAGGATGCCGGTGACCAGGCCGCGCCGCTCGGTGAACCAGCGGTTGGTGACCGTCGCGGCGAAGGCCAGCGCCATCGAGCCGGTGCCGAGGCCGACCAGCAGACCCCAGCACAGCAGCAGCTGCCAGGCGGCCGTCATCCACACCGTCAGCCCCGAGCCGAGCGCGATCACCGTCAGGGCGGCCGCGACGACCCGCCGGATGCCGAAGCGGTCCATCAGCGCGGCCGCGAAGGGGGCCGTCAGCCCGTACAGCGCGAGGTTGATGGAGACCGCCGCGCCGATCGTGCCGCGCGACCAGCCGAAGTCGTGGTTCAGCGGGTCGATGAGCAGGCCGGGCAGGGAGCGGAAGGCGGCGGCGCCGATGATCGTCACGAAGGTGACGGCCGCGACGAACCAGGCACGGTGGACGCGGTGCGTGCCCTTCTCGCCGGGAGGTGTGCTCAGGGCGGCTGTGGCCGGGGCGGCTGCGCTGTCGGTCGTCTGGGTCACGCCACCCAGCTTGCGGTGCCGGGCCGCCCGCATCGAGTGGCCCGAAGGCCAGTATTCACAAGGATCGGGCCACTAGGATCGGAGCATGCATCCCGCTCAGGAGTTCCGGCCGCACCGCGTCGTCGTCCTCGCCCTGGACGGGCTGCTCCCCTTCGAGCTGGGCATCCCGCACCGGATCTTCGGATGGCCCAGGGACGAGGCGGGGCGCCGGCTGTACGAGGTCGTCACCTGTTCGGTCCGGCCGCCGGGGCCGGTGCGGACGGACGCCGACTTCGCGATCGAGGTCGCGCACGGGCCCGAGGCCCTGGCCACCGCCGACACGGTGATCGTCCCGGCGTCGTACGAGCTGGGGCCGGTGTACGAGGAGGGCAGGCTGACCGACGAGCTGGCCGCCGCGCTCGCCCGTGTCCGGCCCGGCACACGGCTCGCCTCGATCTGCACGGGCGTGTACGTACTGGCCGCCACCGGCCGTCTGGACGGCCGTCCCGCCACCACCCACTGGGCGGACTGCGAGCACTTCCAGCGGCTCTTCCCGCGGGTGGACCTCGACCCCGACGTGCTGTTCGTCGACGACGGCGACGTGCTGACGTCGGCGGGGGTCGCCGCCGGGATCGACCTGTGCCTGCACATGGTGCGCCGCGACCACGGCACCGAGGTCGCCAACGAGGTGGCCCGCCGCACCGTCGTACCGCCGCACCGCGACGGCGGGCAGGCGCAGTACATCCACCGGCCCGTTCCCGACCCTCAGCTGGCCACGACCACCAGCGCGCGCACATGGGCGCTGGGGCGGCTGCACGAGCCGATCCAGCTGCGCGACATGGCCGAGCAGGAGGCCATGTCCGTACGGACGTTCACCCGGCGCTTCCGCGAGGAGACCGGGGTCAGCCCGGGGCAGTGGCTCACCCAGCAGCGCATCGAACGGGCCCGCCGACTGCTGGAGTCCACCGACCTGTCGGTCGACCGGGTGGCGCGGGACGCGGGGTTCGGCACGGCGCAGTCGATGCGCCAGCACCTCCAGGCGGCGCTCGGGGTGACGCCGACGGCCTACCGGCGCACGTTCCGCACCACGACGGCCGCCGCGCCCAGGCCCCCGTCCGGCGCGTGAAACATCTGTCCACAGCCTGTGGACAGCGTGCGGGCGAATCCCGCCGCCCCGGTCACGGCGAGTCCGGGTGGCGGCGCGCCCATGCCCGCCCCGAGCACGGCACCGCGCGCCGCCATCCGGCTCCGGCGTTCCGGTCCCACCCCCCTCGACCCTGAGGGGACCGGCCGACGCCGATCTGACGACTCACACTCGTCGAGGGCTTCCGGCAGCCAGGCCCTCGTCGTCCCCTCACGGCGAATCGCTGCCACAAGCGTGATCAAACGGACACCAACCGTCAACAGGCGTTCAGCGACTTACCCGTTATGCCGGGATCACGACGGCCGCGCACAGAAGCATCCCCGGCGCACGCCCACTCCACCACCCGGCCATGAGGAGCACCGGGCGTCCAACCCCTCGCACGCCGGTCCGGCGGGCTACACCGCCCCGTAGGCCAGTCCGTCGAACGCCGGGCCGGTGCGGGCGGCTTGCTGGTAGGCGGTGGCACCCGCCGGGGCCGTGCGGGCCGGGGCTGCGCAGTCGGTCGTCGCCGGCGTTCGGGTGCCGCAGGTCACCGGGGCCGCGAGGGGCGGCGGGGACGGTGCGCAGCGGTCCAGTTCGCACCAGATGCGCTTGCCCGCACCCTCGGCGCTCCAGCCCCAGCGGTCCGCGAGGCCGTCGACGAGGGCGAGGCCACGGCCGCTCATGGCGTCGTCGCCCGCGCAGCGCGGCACCGGAGCCCGGGTGCTGGCGTCCGCCACCTCCAGACGCACGGTGGCCGCTTCCGCCGCCGCACCCGGCAGTGACAGTCTGAGCACGGCCGGAGAGCCGGTGTGCAGCACGGCGTTGGTGACGAGCTCGGAGACGAGCAGGACCAGCGTCTCGGCGAGCGGCTCGTCGGCCGCTATCCCCGACCCGGCCAGACGCGAGCGGGCCCACCTGCGAGCTCGCCCCACTTCCGCGGGGTCGGGCCGGATCTCCAGCTGCACTTGAAGCACCTGCACCGCTCACACCATCCGAACCGGCGGACACCTGGCCTCGCGCCACACGAGGGCCACGATCCTAGCCATTTTCTGCATGGCCATAACAACGGCCAGAGCAAGGGTCACGGACCGTGACTCCCTTGCCAGACAGCATGGTTGACGTACCGTCACCGCAACAAGCGCTTCGGGCATATTCCCGCGCGAAGGAGTACCCGTGCGGCATACTGTGCGACGCTTGCCACGGGGAGTCGTAGAGATGGGCGGCGAAGGCCGCCCGACCTCGCGAGCCGCGGCGCGCACCGCCGGATCCGGAGCCGCCCCAGGGGCAGCACCGGGACAGCCGGCGCTCCGAACCTCTCCATCTCCCACAAGGTACCGGAGCGAGGCGGCGACTCCGGGACGTGACGAGCCCGGTCGGCGAAACGACCTGCCGACTACGCTCCGCGACCACCGAGTGCCACGATCACCGACATCCGCGTCCCGACCGGCCCACCGGCTCCCGACCGGCCCACCGGCGCCCGGAGGCGGGCGCGGGCGCGGTGGCCGCGACCGGCCCTCCGGCGCCGTCCCGGGACGGTGGAGTTCCGTGCCCGGGCGGCGAGTTCTGTGCCGGGACGGTGAGGCTTCAGTGCTGTTCCGGCACGGTGAAGTAGCGAGCGAAGGCCGGGACGACGTCCGGCTCGCCCACCCTGCCGTCGGAGTCGGTGTCGAGCGCGGCGGCGGTGGCGGCCGCGACGTCCTCCGCCACGCCGAGCACCTTCAGCACGCGCACGGTGTCCGCGACGGTGGCGGCGCCGTCGCCGTCGGTGTCCGCGACGGCCAGGGCGGCGTGCAGGAAGGGCCGGGCGATCTCGGCGAACCGCTCGGGGTTGTCGCGCAGCCGCTTGACCGCGCCGGTGACGAACTCCTCGCGGGTGATGCGCTGGTCGCCGTCGCGGTCCGCGATCCCGGCCATGCCCTGCCAGAACGCCTCAGCGCCGGCGTACAGGGCCTGTCCCTTGTCCGAGCGGGCGGTGGTGCCGAACTCGGCGAGCAGCGACTTGGCCGCCGCGCTGAAGTCCTCGCGGTCGATCCAGCCGTTGCCGTCCTGGTCGAAGATGGCGAACCGGGCCGCGATCCTGCGCTCGTACTCGCTGCTGACCATCTCTTCTCCGGCTGCCTCACGTGTGGGTTGCGTCCGGCAGGGAGCGTACGACGCCGGAGGTCTCCGCAGGCGGGAAACCCACGGGTTGTGCCACCTACGGGTTCTCGCGCACCGTCACACCCTCACGCGGACAGGGGTTCCTCGTCCACCGCCGCCGCGAGGTCCGGGTAGACGTCGAACAGGCGGCGCACGCCGAGCGCGCCGAGGACCCGGTTGACGTGGGAGCCCTCCACGGCTCCGCCGGCCGGCAGGATCAGGCGCAGCCGGCCCTGGCAGGAGCGGATCAGACGGCGGGCCGCGATGAGGACGCCGACGCCGCTGGAGTCGCAGAAGAAGACGTCCGAGAGGTCCAGTACGAGATCGTGCCGGCCCTCGGCCACCACGTCGTGGATCCGTTGGCGCAGCACCGGTGAGGTCACCAGATCGAGTTCGCCCGCGACCTGGAGCACGCTCCAGCCGCCCTGCCCGTCGCCGGTCACCTTGAACGCCACGGCTGCCCTCCGCTCGCCGGAATTCCCCGCAACCGCCTGGAAACGGAAGCAGTCCCTACACTTCTGTCCGCGCGGCTGCCCAGCGGCCGTTCCCCCAAACGCCGGACGACAAACCGATGCCATTCATCAAGGGGCTTGTTTCGGTCATATCCAATCGTGTTCGATCAGACTTGGTCGGACGGCACGGAGTGGGCCGACGCGCGCGGCCTTCATCACCGGCCCCGCCCACCGGCGTTCACCACGGCCTTTACCACCTGCGGCCGCCCGGGGGCGCGCAATGCGACAAAGGGGCGTGCGCCGTAAGGCATGCCGACTACATTCGATGTGACCAGACAGACAGGCTGGACCGGGACGGACCGGGACAGAAACAAGACAACAGGACCGCAGGCAACGCCACGGCAAGGGCAGCAGAGCCGGGCGTGAAGGGGGACGCATGGCGGACAAGAACGCACCGCCCCGCTGGGACCGAGGGATGCAACAGCGGCTCGCCCGCGGGGAGGCGGCCGCCCTGGGCGAGCTCTACGACCGGTTCGGCTCGCTCGTGCACGGCCTCGCGCATCGCGTGCTCGGTGACGAGAAGGCCGCCGACCGCGTCACCGGCGAGGTCTTCACCCATGTCTGGCAGCACCCCGACGCCTACGACCCCCGCCAGGGCCCCCTGCGTTCCTGGGTGGCCGCGCTCACCCACCGGCTCGCCGTGCAGCGGCTGCGCACCACCGAGACCGCCGCCCTGGTCCGCGGCGGCACAGGCTCGCCCGAGGAGCTGGAGAGCAAGGTGCGCCGCGCCTCGGTCGCCGCCCGCGCCGACTACATCGTCCACTCCATGCCGGCTTCGCTGCGCGCCGCCCTGGAACTGGCCTACTTCCAGCGCCACGACTACCGCCGGACCGCCGTCCGCCTCGGCGTCACCGAGGACGAGGCCCGCCGCCGGCTCCGCCTCGGCCTCCAGCTTCTGTCCACCGCGCACGACGCCGCGGTCCTCGGCGTGCCGCCCGGACACGGGGGTGTCGCATGAGCGGAGCGGGACCGCACGAAGAGGGCGACGGGTACTTCGAGGAGGACGGCGCGCGCGAGGAACGGGGCGGCGGCAACAGAGGCGGCGGGGACGGGGAACACGGCGGCTCCGGACGGCCGCCGCGCATACCCATGCCCCGCGTCTCCGTGGAGGACACCGGGCTGCCGCTGCCCGCCCTGGACAACGTGGACATTCCGCCGGAAACGGAGCATTACACGGAGCCGTCGGCCGCCGCCGGGCCGACGGCCCGCACCGGGCTGGAGCACCACGTGCTGAGGTCGCTCCTCGGGGCGTGGGCGCTGGCCGCCTGCTCGCCGCAGGAGACCGCGGCCGTCGAGGAACACCTCGGCGAGTGCGGCGACTGCGCGGAGGAGGCGCTGCGACTGCGGGACGCGGTCGGCCTGCTGCACCGGCCCGAGAGCCTCGATCCCGATCCCGGTCTGCGCACCCGCGTCCTGGCGAGCTGCCTGGAGCGCCGGCCGGCGCGCTTCCCGGTGCCCGACTGGGCGGCGCCCTACGACGCGGAGACCGCGCGACTGGACGCACTGCTCCAGGACATCGGGGACGTCGAGTGGGACGCGCCGGTACGGCTGCGCTGGTTCGACGGCGAGGAGACGGCGAGCCGCCGTACCACCGTCGCCGGGGTGATCGCGCACCTGACGAGCGTCGACGGGCTGGTCGCGGTCGCCGTCGGCCTGGAGGACCCACTGGGGGCCACCGACGGCCCCGGTGACGCCGGGCCGACCCCCGAGGCCCGCACCGAGGCGTACTGGCGGTCCACGCGCCTTCCCCCGGCCGGTTCCGTACGGGTGCCGTGGCGGGAGCAGACGCACACCCTGGTACGGACGGTGTCGGCCGCCGGCGGGACAGGTGCGGCGGGCGGGACCGACGCCGGCGGCACGGACGCCGGCCGCAACCGCGCCGGCGGGACCGAGGGCGCCGCCGCCGCGGCGCGGGCCGTGTCGTACGGCGACTTCGAACTGCCGCTGCGGGACGCCCTGCTCGACCGGGCCTTCGAGTGCTGGGTCCACGCGGAGGACATCGCGGAGGCGGTCGACTACCCCTACGAGCCGCCCGCACCGCGCCATCTGCGCCGCATGATCGACCTTGCCGCCCGGATGCTGCCGGGCATGCTGGCCGTACGGCGCCGGGCCGGCCTCTCCTCCCCCGCCCGTACCCGGCATCTCGTGGCCGCCGGACGGCCCGGGCGCAGCCTGCGGCTGGAGATCGAGGGGTTGGCCGGCGGCGAGTGGCTGATCCCGCTCGACTCGCCGGGAGCGGTGGGCTCCGCGGAGCACGAGGTGGCCCATGTCGCACTGGACGGGGTGGAGTTCTGCCGGCTCGCGGCTGGCCACATCGCACCGCGCGAGGCGGCGGTGGGCCAGGTCGGCGACCGGGAGGCGATCAGGGACGTGCTGTACGCGGCGGCGTCCCTGAGCCGGATGTGACGCGCCCCTGACCCGGGGTGCCGGGCGGATGCCCCTTCCCCCAGGGGTGGTACCAGTGGCCGGCCCCTAGGCGAACACCACGGTGCGGCGGCCGTTGAGCAGGATGCGGCGCTCCGCGTGCCACTTCACCGCGCGGGCCAGCGCCTGGCATTCCACGTCCCGGCCGACCGCGACCAGCTGGTCCGGCGTGACGCCGTGTCCGACGCGCTCGACCTCCTGCTCGATGATCGGTCCCTCGTCGAGGTCCGCGGTCACGTAGTGGGCGGTCGCGCCGATCAGCTTCACGCCCCGGGCGTGCGCCTGGTGGTACGGCTTGGCACCCTTGAAGCTCGGCAGGAAGGAGTGGTGGATGTTGATGATCCGGCCGCTGAGCTCCTTGCACAGGTCGTCCGAGAGGACCTGCATGTAGCGGGCGAGGACGACCAGTTCGACGTTCTCCTCGCGCACGATCTCCAGCAGCCGCGCCTCGGCCTCGGCCTTGGTGTCCCGGGTCACCGGGATGTGATGGAAGGGGATGTCGTACGAGCCCACCAGCTCCGCGAAATCGGTGTGGTTGGACACCACCGCCGCGATCTCCACCGGCAGCGCGCCGATCCGGGCGCGGAAGAGCAGGTCGTTCAGGCAGTGCCCGAATTTGCTGACCATCAGCACGACCCGCATCTTCTCGTCGGCCCGGTGGATCTGCCAGTCCATGGCGAAGGAGTCGCCGATCGCGGCGAAGCTGGCGCGCAGCTTGTCCACGGTCACGGGGGCCTCGGCGGAGAAGTGGACCCGCATGAAGAACAGTCCCGTGTCCTGGTCGCCGAACTGCTGGCTGTCCACGATGTTGCAGCCGGTCATGAACAGGTAGCTCGACACGGCGTGCACGATGCCCTGCTTGTCCGGGCAGGACAGCGTCAGGAGGTACTGGTCGGCCGGATGGGCCGCCGCGGCTCGGTGGGACTGCTCACTCATGCAGCACAGAATCCCACACGGTCCGCCCGCCGTGGGCGGCCGTCCCGCAGGACGGGACGGTGGGCCCGGCGGCCGCCGCCTACGCGGCGCGGGTCAGGATGCGCAGCACATCGAGGCTGCGCGGCGGGGCGTCGGGGTCCTCGCCGTCGCTCACCGCCATCCGCACGTGCGCGTCCCGTGCCGCCCGGACCGCCTCCGGCCAGCCCGGGTCCTCGAGGTAGGCGGCCACCGGCGCGTCCGGGCCCACCTGGTGCATGATCCGCAGCACCCGCAGCACGGCGGTGTCCACGAGGGCCGCCTCCTGGGAGTCCCGGAAGATCGTGCCGACGTACTTCTCGGCGGACCAGTTGTCCAGCCAGGTGTCCTCGACCAGGCGGTAGACGGCGTCGGTGACGTCGCCGTAGCCTTCGATCCCCGCCAGCCAGACGTCGCGTTGGAACACCGGGTCGGAGAGCATGTGCAGCGCGGAGCGCACATTGCTGCGCCAGCGCCACCACGGCATGTCGTTGAGTGGCATGCCGCCCATGGTGGATGAGCGACGGCCGCGACGGGAAGAGTTCTCCGAACCTTGCACGGTCATCGATCGTACGTTCCTGCTCCCGGCGCGCTCACCGGCCCCTGTAATTCACCCGCCCGTCACCCACTGTCGACCTCGGGTCACTCGGGGGTTGGGGAGGTGTGGGAATCGTGCGTGAGCATGACCGGCAGGCGACGTACGCGCAGCATGCACCTCCCCGCCCCGACCCGACCCGTCGGACGGCGCGGAGCCCTTCTGTCCGCGGGCGCCCTGGCGGCGTGCGCGTCGCTCGCCGCGGGCTGCGGTGTCGTGCCCGGTGCCACGGGGGGCTCGGGGCACGACACCGTCACCGTGATGACCTGGGCACCGGACAGGACCAAGGCGACGAACAAGCCCGGCATGCCCGCCATGGCCCGTGCCTACGCCCGCTGGGTCAACGCCCACGGCGGCATCGCGGGCCACAGACTGAAGGTCCTCACCTGCAACGACGGCAACGACGGCGTGCAGGCCGGCAAGTGCGCCCGGCGCGCCGTCGAGGAGAACGTGGTCGCCGTCGTCGGCTCCTACAGCCAGTTCAGCGACTCCTTCTTCCCTCCCCTGGAGGGCGCGGGCATCCCGTACATCGGCGGCTACGGCGTGACCAGCACCGAGTTCACCCGGGCGCTGTCCTACCCGGTCAACGGCGGTCAGCTCACCCTGCTGGTCGGCCTCGGCCGGGAACTGGCCGCCGACTGCGGCCCCGTCACGCTCGTGCGCCCCGACAGCATCGCGGGCGACGAACTGCCCGGCCTGCTCGACGCCGGCCTGAAGGCCGGCGGGCACAGCCCCGCCCACGACCAGATGGCCCCCGAGGACGCCACCGAGTACTCCGCCGAGGCGGACCGGGCACTGCGGCAGGCGACCGCCGACCCGGGCAGGAAGGGCTGCGTGATACCGGCCCTGGGCGAGCGCACCAGCACCTTCATGGACTCCTTCCGCCGCGGCCGGGAGAACTATCCGGCGGTGCGCACCGACGCCGTGCTCGGCAACGTCGACCAGACGGTGATCGACGCCGGTGGGGGGCCGTCGGGACCCTACGAGGGCTCGTACGTCACCGGCTGGTACCCGGTGGCCGGCGACCCGCGCTGGGACCCGATGAAGAAGGTGATCAACGAGGAGGCCTTCGGCGACAACCGCGTCGACCCCGCGGACGCCGGGGTGCAGACCACCTGGATCGCCTACACCGTGCTCCGGGCCGTCCTGGAGAAGCTCGGCCCCGGCGAGGTGAGCACCGAGACCGTACGGCACGCCCTCGACGGCGGACTGCGGGTGGACACCGGCGGACTCACCCCGCCGCTGAGTTGGAAGCTGTCGGGGCCGTTCTCCGGCGCCGGCTTCGCCCGCCTGGTCAACGCCGACGTCACCCTCGAGGTGGTGCGCCGGGGACGGCTGGTGTCGGCCACGCAGGGGTTCGTCGACGTGACGAAGACACTGCGGGACGCGGACGTGGAGTGATCCGCCGCCGGCCCCGCCGCCCGGAGCCGGCGGCGGGACGCTCAGAGCTGGGTCGGCTGGCGCTGGGTGAGGCCGTACTTCTTCGCGATCGTGTTCCACAGCCGCGCGGCCTTGACCTTCTGGGCGCTGGCGATACCGCTCTGGCGGTTGCCCTGCTGGGTCTCGGCGGTGGAGCGGGCGTGCCCCTTCTTGCAACCCTTCTTGCCCTTGACCTGCGTCGCCCAGGCCGCGTAGTGCTGGTCGGCCGACGCCGAGGCCTTCCACGCGCTGGTGAGCGCGCTGGAGAGTTCGGCGTTGCCGGGGAGCTTGTCGACGGAGATCTGCCCCAGCCGGGTCACGAGGCCGTTGCGCTGCCTGGCGGCGTCGCGCAGATCGGCGGCCGCCTTGTCCAGGTTGTCGCACTTGCGGACGCCGGCGACCGCGTTGATCACGGAGGTGCGGCTGCTGCCGCTGTCGGCCAGCAGCTTGTCCAGCGCGACCGCCTGCGCACGGGCCGGATCGGCGGACGGCGAGGCGGAGGAGTCGGTGGCGGGAGCCGTGGCGGAGACGTTCGTGTGCTTGTCGGCGCTGTCGCCGTCGCCTCCGCCGCCCCCGCCGAGCATGGCGCCCGCGCCGACGCCGAGCACGACGATGCCGATGCCGACCGCCGCGATCAACGGTACGCGCGAGCCGCTCCGTCCGCCCCCGCGGCCGGAGCCGCCGTCATCGTCGCCGTCCTGCCGCGCGTAGGAGGACGGCCCGCCCGGACCGGGGGCGCCCGCCCAGCCGGGCGACACCTCGGGGGACTGGAAGCGGGGCAGCTGCTGGGTGGCCGGGGCGCCGCCTCCGGTCTCGCTGCGGAACAGGTTGTCGAACTCGGCGGGCGTCTGCCGCCCGCCTGCCCCGGCGCCGGGTCCGCCGCCGTACGGGGCTCCCGGCCCCGCGGCGGCCTGGGCGTCCACGGGTGCGATGAACTGGGTGGCCTGGGCGTCCGGGTCGCCACCCGGCAGCGGGCCCGCCCCACCCTGCGGTGCGCCGCCCACGAACCGGTTCGAGGGGTCGCCCCCGTGCGCCTCGGGCGGCATCGCTCCCGGCGCCACCGGCGGAATGTACTGCGTGGCGCCCTCGTCCACCGGTGCGGTGGCCACGGGCGGCAGGTACTGCGTCGCCCCCTCGTGCACGGGAGCCGCAACCGGCGGCAGGTACTGGGTGGCACCCTCGTCGCCGCCGGGCGCACCGTAGGCCTGCTGTCCGGCCGGGGAGCCGTACGGGTCCGGGGCGGCCGCCGGCGGCAGCGGGCCGCCGTGCGCGCCGGTGCCGTAAGGGTTCTGCGGGGTGTCCTGAGGGGCATAGGGGTCCGCGGCCGGAGACAGCGGGGCACCGGCCAGGGGGGCGTGGGCCGGGGCGCCCTCGGGGGGCAGCGGGCCGGCCGACCGGCCGGGAGCTCCCCACGAAGCCTGCGGGTTCTGCGGGTACGCCTCCGGGGCGCCCTGGCCCCAGGACTGGTCGGGCGGAGACTGCCAGCCCTGTCCGGGCTGCGGCGCCATCGTCTGCCCGCCGTCGGGTCCCCACGGCTGGCCCCAGGCCTGTCCGCCGGCCGGTGCCGCGCCCTGACCGGCCGGCTGGGCGGGCGGCAGGCCGCCGGGCGCGCCGGCACCGGCCTGGCCGCCCGTCATGCCCGGCAGCAGGGGCTGCCCACCGTCGGAGGGCAGCACGATGCCTTCGCGCGCGGGCCGCGCCGAGGGCTCCTCGCCCTGTCCACTCTGCGTCACCGGGACTCCTACGATTGGGGGACCTTCGGAATCGTCGGCTCACGCTACCGGGTCCCCTGAGCCCGGTGCCACGCAGCACCGGGCGTGCGCTTCTCCCCTGTGACAGCAGTAACAAAACCCGCGTGTACGGCGCTGTATGTGGCCCCCGTACGCGCCGTACCCGGCCCACGCGCGCGTTCAGGCCGCCGCACGCACCTCCAGCCGCGCCCCGAACTCCCTTACCACCGACTCCTCCCGGTACGGGTCGAGACGCTGCTGGAAGTCCTCCAGGTACTCCATGCCCCGGTCGGACCGCAGGGTCTGGAGCAGCTCCACGGCCTTCAGGCCGGTGGTGCAGGCCTGTTCGACCTCTCGTCGCTGCACCTGCGCCGTGGCGAGCAGCACATAGCCGATCGCCCGGCGCCGGACCCGCGAGGCGGGATGCCCGGCGAGCGACGCCTCCGCCTGCCGTGCCGCCTCCTCCGGCCGGCCCAGGTCCCGGTAGCAGTGCGCCAACTCGTCGGCGAGGTAGGCCTCGTCGAAGTGCGCGATCCACGGCGGGTCGTCCCCGGAGTCCGTCCCGGCGGCGGACTCCAGCGCGCTCACCGCCCGGCCCGCGGACAGTTCGGCCGCCCGCGCGTCGCCCAGCAGCGCGTGCCCGCGCGCCTCCGCCACGTGGAACATCGCCTCCACGCGCGGTGTCACACGCCCCCGCGCCCCCTCCTGCGCCGCCCGCGCCAACTGCGCGATCTCCCGGGGGTTTCCGAGCTGCGCGGCCAGGTGGCTCATGGAGGCGGCGAGCACGTAGCCGCCGTACCCGCGGTCCCCGGCCGCCTGGGCGAGCCGCAGCGACTGGATGTAGTACCGCTGGGCCAGACCGGGTTGACCGGTGTCCACGGCCATGTAGCCGGCGAGTTCCGTCAACCGCGACACGGCGCCGAACAGATCGCGGCCCACCGCTTCCCGGTACGACCCCGCCAGCAACCCCGAGACCACGCTGTTGAGGTAGTGGACGACCACCGGGCGCACATGTCCGCTGCCGTAGGTGTGGTCGAGGTCGACCAGGGCCTGCGTCATGGCGCGTACGGCCGCCACGTCGGACTGGCCCACCCGGGGCCCGGCCGAGCGGGCGACCTGCCCGTCCGGTGCGGTGATCAGCCAGTCGCGGCTCGGCTCGACCAGCGCGGAGGCGGCGACGGAGGAGCCGGACAGGAAGTCCCGCCGGCCCACGTCGCTGCGCCACAGCTCGCAGACCTGCTCGATGGCCCCCAGTACCGTCGGCGAGAACTGGAGACCCACGCCCGAGGCGAGGTTCTTGCCGTTGGCCATGCCGATCTCGTCGATCGTGACCGTACGGCCGAGCTTGCGGCCCAGTGCCTCGGCGATGATCGCCGGGGCCCGCCCGCGCGGCTGCTGCCCGCGCAGCCAGCGCGCCACGGACGTCTTGTCGTAGCGCAGGTCGAGGCCGTGCTCGGCGCCGCACATGTTGACCCGGCGGGCCAGTCCGGCGTTCGAGCAGCCCGCTTCCTGGATGAGCGCCTGCAGCCGTTCGTTCGGCTGCCGCGCGACGAGAGGCCTTGCGGCCATGGCGTTAACCCCCTGCCCTCGTGGCGGCTCGCCCCTTCGGCTCACTCGCCGTGTGGCTCCGGTGCCCTGCCCGTGCACCGACGTTGACGTGTTCCGCACGGCCGGACCCGTCCGCCTCCCGGTGGAGAACCCGGCCGTGAAGATCAATGCCCCACCGACATGACGAAAATGCGGGACATACGAAGATTGCCGGGGTAAAGGCGGACACCCCCGCACAGAGGATTACCCAGCGTCTGCCGACGATCCTCCCGCGCGCCCCCACCCATGCACCCATGCGCCCCGGGCACCGGATCGATGCCCCCTCCCGCGCGCGCCACCTCGCCGCGAGACTCCCGCACCACCCGTAACTCCAGGTGGGCGCGGGAGTTGAGTGGGGCGTGGAAGAGACGATCCCGGGCACTCACGCCGCACAGATTGCCGGTCAGATCCCCAAGCAGCGCGGGGACTCGCTGCTGGAGACCGCCGTTCGCTACGCCGAGGAACGCCACTGGGACGTGTTCCCCGGCACCTGGCTGGAGGCCGTGGACGGAGTGCAGCGCTGTTCCTGCGGCGACCCGGCGTGCGCCGCGCCCGGCGCGCACCCGGCGCGCGAGGACTGGGCGAGCCAGGCGACCGGCAGTGCCACCGTCGCCCGCCGGATGTGGCAGAAGCAGCCGACCGCCTCGATCCTGCTCCCCACGGGGCGGACCTTCGACGCGATCTGCGTCCCGGAGACGGCCGGGTTCCTCGCGCTGGCCAGGATGGAACGGATGGCGCTGACCCTCGGGCCGGTGACGCTGACCCCGGAGCGGCGGATGCAGTTCTTCGTGCTGCCGGGGGCCTGCGCGAAACTGCCGGACCTGCTGCGCGGACTGGGCTGGACGCCCGGGGTCCTGGACCTGCTCGCGCTGGGCGAGGGCGCGTACGTGGCCGCGCCGCCCACCCGGTACGGGTCGCGGGGCGCCGTCCAGTGGGCCTGCCGGCCGACACCGGCGAACCGGTGGCTGCCGGACGCGGAGGAACTGATCTCGGCGTTGGCCTACGCCTGCGGCAGGGACCGGTAGGCGCCGGCGGCGCGGGCGGCGGCGGCGCGGGCGGCGGCGGCGAGGGGGACGGTGACGGCGGTGGACGCGCGGAGGCCGGCGGAGGCGCCGAGGACCGATGACGCGCCGAGGGCCGCGGCGTACCGGGGGCCGTAGCCGCACCGGGCTTCCTCGTAGGGTTCACCTGACGGAGGGAGCAGCAGTGGTGAGCAACAGTGCCGTACGTGTCCAAGGGCTCTGGAAGCGGTTCGGGCAGCAGGTCGCCGTCGCCGGGATCGATCTCGAACTGCCCGCCGGGAAGTTCATCGGCCTGGTGGGACCCAACGGGGCCGGCAAGACCACCACGCTGTCCATGGTGACCGGGCTGCTGCGGCCCGACCAGGGGACCGTCGAGGTCGTCGGGCACGACGTGTGGCGTGACCCGGTGGCGGTCAAGGCGCGGCTCGGGGTGCTGCCCGAGGGACTCAGGCTCTTCGAGCGGCTGTCGGGACGGGAACTGCTGTCGTACTCCGGGCGGCTGCGCGGGCTGCCCGGAGCCGAGGTGGACCGGCGGGCCGCCCAACTGCTCGACGTGCTCGATCTGTCCGGTGCCCAGCACAAACTCGTCGTCGACTACTCGACCGGCATGCGCAAGAAGATCGGGCTCGCCTGCGCGCTTCTCCACAACCCCGAAGTCCTCTTCCTGGACGAGCCGTTCGAGGGCGTCGACCCGGTGTCCGCGCAGACCATCCGGGGCGTCCTGGAGCGGTACACCGCCTCCGGCGCGACCGTCGTGTTCTCCTCGCACGTCATGGAACTGGTCGAGTCCCTCTGCGACTGGGTGGCCGTCATGGCCGCGGGCCGCATCCGCGCCCACGGCACCCTCGCCGAGGTGTGCGGCCGGGCCCCCAGCCTCCAGCGGGCGTTCCTCGAACTCGTCGGCGCGCAGGGCCGGGAACCCGGCTCCGACCTCGACTGGCTGGGCGGAGGCACCCGATGAGCACCGCCACCGGCACCGCCCCGCCGAGCGCCGCCGGCGGCTCCATCACCCCTGTCGTCGTACGGCTGAAGCTGTCGCTGCTGCGCTCCGGGCTGCGGCGGTCCGGCGGCCGGCGTGCCGCCTACATCGCCTCGGCCGTCGTCGCGCTGCTGTTCGCCCTGTCCCAGCTGCTCGGCATGATCCTGCTGCGCGGACACGCGCACATCGCCTCCGTGGCCGTGCTGGGCACCGCCGTACTGGCCCTGGGCTGGGCGGTGATGCCGCTGTTCTTCCCCAGCGGCGACGAGACCCTGGACCCCACCCGCCTGGTGATGCTGCCGCTGCGCCCCCAGCCGCTCGTCAGGGCGCTGCTGGCGGCCTCCCTGGTCGGCATCGGTCCGCTGGTCACGGTGCTGCTGCTGGCGGGCTGTGTGGTCGCGGTGGCGCGCGGGGCGGCGGCGTACGCCGTCGCGGTCGTCGCCCTGCTGCTCGCCCTGCTGGTGTGCGTGGCCCTCGCCCGGGCCGTGGCCGCCGCCAACACCCGGCTGCTGACCAGCCGCAAGGGCCGGGACCTCGCGGTGCTCAGCGGACTGGTCGTCGCGATCGGCGCACAGCTGGTCAACTTCGGCATGCAGAAACTGGGTTCGTCGGGACTCGGCCGGCTCGACCCGGTGGCGGACGTGGTCCGCTGGGTGCCGCCCGCGTCGGCGGTGGGCGCGGTGGACTCGGCGAGCGACGGCTCGTACGGCGTCGCGGTGGCCCAGCTCGCGCTGACCGCGGCCGCCCTGGCCGCCCTCCTGACCGTGTGGGCGCGCACCCTGACCCGCCTGATGACCGCCCCCGACGCCTCCACGCTCCAGAGCGCCGACCCCGCCGCCCGCGACCGGTCCCGCACCGGCGGACCGACCCGGCTGCTGCCCTCCGGCCGCACCGGCACCGTCATGGAGCGCAGCCTGCGCTACGTCTGGCGCGACCCGAAGACCAAGGCGGCCTGGGTGACCTCGCTGGCCATCGGTCTGATCGTGCCCGTGTTCAACGCCCTCCAGGGCACCGGGTCGCTCTACTTCGCCTGTTTCGCCGCCGGGATGCTCGGCATTCAGATGTACAACCAGTTCGGGCAGGACACCTCCGCGTTCTGGATGGTCGCGCTCACGATCTCCACTCCGCGCGACGCCTACCTCGAACTGCGCGGCCGTGCCCTGGCCCTGCTGGTGGTGACCCTCCCCTACGCCACCCTGGTCACCGTGGTGACGACGGCACTGCTCGGCGACTGGCCGCGGCTGCCCGAGGTGCTCGGCCTGTCCTTCGCCCTGCTCGGCGCGATGCTGGCGACCGGCGCGTGGACCTCGGCGCGCTTCCCGTACTCCATCCCGCAGGAGGGCCACAAGAACGTGGCTCCCGGCCAGGCGGGCCTGGCCTGGATCGCCATCGCCGGGGGCATGGTCTCGGCGGCCCTGCTGTCCTCCCCCGTCATCGCCCTGGCCATCTGGGCGAACGTCAGCGCGTCCGGGGACACCTGGAGCTGGCTGCTGCTCCCGGTGGGCGCGGCCTACGGCGCCGCGATCACCTTCGCGGGGCTCCGCCTGGCGGCCCCCCGCACGGCGGCCCGGCTACCGGAGATCCTGACCTCGGTGAGCCAGGGGTGAGCCGGGCGAGCCCGGGTGGGCAAGGGGCAGGGAGGTGGCGACAGGCCTGGTGGACCTGATCCCGGGTCCTCACCCGGTGAGGACCGCTTCCAGGAACGGAGTGATCGCCGCGCGCCATGCGTCCGGCTGGTCGTAGTGGACGAGGTGGCCGGCGTCGGCGACCTCCGCGTACTGGCCGCGGGGAAGGACGCGCACCATCTCCTGGGCCTCGGCGCGGCCGAGTTCGCCGTCGAGGCCGCGTACGACGAGGGCCGGGCACTGGACCTGGGCCAGTTCCTCCCAGTGGGCGTCGTGGACCCAGGTCTCGCGGGAAGCGAGCATCCGGGCGGGATCGAAGACGGGGCGCCAGCCGTCCGGGCACTCGTGCATGACCTCGGCGTAGAACTCGCCGCGGGCCGGGTTCGGGCGCTCCACCCAGGGGTCGTCCTCGCCGAACCACTTGCGGACGTCCGCGAGGGTGGCGAAGGGCAGGGGCCAGGTCCTGAACCAGTCCTCCCATTCGCGTTGGGAGGCCGCGCCGAGCGCGGAGGCGCGCATGTCGCAGATGATCAGGCCGCCCACGAGGTCGGGGCGTTTGGCCGCGAGCTGCCAGGCGGTCAGGGCGCCCATGGCGTGTCCGACGAGGACGGCCGGGCCGAGGCCGAGCTGCTCCAGGGCGGCCTCGGCGTCCTCGACGTAGGCGTCGCGGGTGTAGGCGGCCTGTGGGGGTTTCTCGCTCTGGCCGTGGCCGCGCTGGTCGAGGGCGACGGCCCGGTGCCGCTCGGAGAGCCAGCGGGCGGTGGCGGCCCAGTGGGAGGCCCGGCCCATCAGTCCGTGGAGTAAGAGCACGCCGGTGGGCGGGCGGGATCCGGCCTCGCGGCCGGTATGCGGTCGGTGGGCTCCGTGCGGCTCGGGGTCCTGGCGCGGCCGGTGGGCGTGGCGTGTGCCGCGTGGTTCCGCCTGGGACGGCACGAAGGCCTGCGGTGCGGTGCTGTCCGGTGCCGAGCCGCCTGGTGCTGTCTTCCGGGGCTCCGCGAACTCCCACGCAGCGAGCCGTACACCGCCCGCCCCGGTCACCTCGATGCGCCGCGCCATTGGCCCTGGCACCCCCCTAGCTCGCTGCCCATTCCCGTAGCGCGGGCCGTGCGGCCCATCACCCACAGGTTATCGAATACCCATTCGAAAACGCTGTTCCCGCCCGCAACACCCCTCGTTCGAGTGACCCCCCACAACGCATGATCGTCGCCCCCCGGGGGAGATCTTCAACGGGAGGCGGACCACTCGGGGAAAAGGGGTCCGCGGGGTGCGACCCCGAGAGCTCGGGGCTCCGGGTCGCGACAGGGGAGGACAGGCCCCGGCGCCACCACACGGCGCCGGGGCTCTCCACACATCTTCGGCACATCCTCCCCCACCCCCACGAGTCATATGCCTCTCGCGACAGCCTCGCACGCCGGGCGCCCGCGCGCCGCGCTTCGACGCGCTGCGATCCACGACCGCAAGAGGGGTGCGAACGGCAGGGGGCCGGAGGAACCAGTGGTCAGCGCTTGGCGACGAAGACGTGGGAGGCGACCTCCGCCTCCAGCTCGGCGGCCTCGCCGCCGCTGCCGACCAGCACACCGCCGGCCGACTCCGTCACGCTCACCACGGAGCCGGGCTGCACGCCGGCGCGGCGCAGCGTGTACATCAGCTGCGCGTCCGTCTGGATCGGCTCGCCGATCCGGCGGACCACGACCGTCTTGCCGTCGGGGCCCGGGTCGAGGTCGGCCAGCGACACCATGCCCTCGTCCAGGAACGGGTCGGCGTGGTCCTTCTCGCCCAGCTCCTCCAGACCCGGGATCGGGTTGCCGTACGGCGACTCGGTCGGGTGCCGCAGCAGCTCCAGCACCCGGCGCTCGACGGCCTCGCTCATCACGTGCTCCCAGCGGCACGCCTCGGCGTGCACCTGTTCCCACTCCAGGCCGATCACGTCGACCAGCAGACACTCCGCGAGCCGGTGCTTGCGCATCACACGTGTGGCCAGCCGGCGGCCCTCGTCCGTGAGCTCCAGGTGCCGGTCCGGAGCCACCGAGACCAGGCCGTCGCGCTCCATCCGCGCGACCGTCTGGCTCACCGTCGGCCCGCTCTGGTCCAGTCGCTCGGCGATCCGGGCGCGCATGGGGACGACGCCTTCCTCCTCCAGCTCGAGGATGGTGCGGAGATACATCTCCGTGGTGTCGATCAGTCCGGACATACGTGCCCCTCGATTACCTCTGCCGGGAACCCGGCGGCTCCCAGGCGCGTGCGCTGGCCCTGAACTCAATTCTGACGCATACCACTGACAACCGGGGCGCGTCGGCGGAACCCCGGGGTGCGGACCGCGGTCCCGGACGGCCGTGGGGCCGGTGGCACGCCCGGCGCGCGCACGGTCGTATTGACAGGACTCTGGTCCAGACCTCACCGTGATCCGCGGCACCCGGGCGCGGGCCGGCGCCCCGCGGACACCCGCACGCCCACCCGTGGCCACCACCGCATCCACAGCATCACAGGCATCCGGAGGAACCCCGCATGAGCGACCGCACGCCGGCCGGCCAGTTCTTCGACGCGGCCATCGGCCTGCTCCAGCGGGTCCGCGACGAGGAGGCCGAGTCCGTCACCGCCGCCGGCACCCTGCTCGCCGACACCGTGACCGACGGCGGCCGCCTGTTCGCCTTCGGCGCCGGACACTCCTCCCTCGCCGCGCAGGACGTCGTCTACCGGGCCGGCGGCCTCGCCCTGATGAACCTCCTCGCCGTCCCCGGCGCCGTCGGCGTCGACGTCATGCCCGCCACCCTGGGCTCCGCCCTCGAACGCGTCGACGGCCTCGCCACCGCCGTCCTGGAGAGCTCACCCATCCGCTCGGGCGACGTGCTGGTGATCGTCTCCCTGTCCGGCCGCAACGCCCTTCCCGTCGAGATGGCCATGACCGCCCGCGCCCTGGGCGTGAAGGTCATCGGAGTGACGTCGGTGGCGTACGCCGCCCGGACCACGTCCCGGCATGCGTCGGGGACGTATCTGAAGGACCACTGCGACCTCGTCCTGGACTCCAAGATCGCCGTGGGCGACGCCGAACTCACCCTCGACACCGTCCCCGCACCCTTCGCCCCGGCCTCCACCGTCGTCACCTCGGCCCTGCTCCAGGCGGTCATGGCCACCGCCGCCGGCGTCCTGGCCGACCGCGGCATCGAGCCCCCGCTGCTGCGTTCCGGCAACGTCGACGGCGGTCACGAGTGGAACGCCAAGGTCTTCGAGCAGTACGCGGACCGGATCTTCTACCGGCGCTGACGCGGCTGACCCCGCGCGTACCGGGCGCGCGGGCGATCGAGACGGTCCGGCGCGCGGTCCCCGTGTTCGCCCCCGGTTCGCTCCAGGGCCACGGGATGTGCCGCGTGCAACGATTTTTTCAATCTTGCGGGAACCCGATGTGCGCTGCGTCACGTTCAAGTTGAATGAGGGCCAGTGAACGAAGGCCAGTGAGTGACCGACGCGCCGTGCGTGCGGACGCAGCCTGCAGGGGGTCCAGGTGAGTGCTTCCCGGCGTAGTGGGACCACCGACGAGCTCGGGCCGGACGAGCCCGAGCCGGACCGGGGCGGTCCAGGGGTCCTCGACACCTCCGACGACCCCGGTGGCCCTGGCGGGCCCGACGGCTCCGACCTGCTCGCCGCCCTGCTCGACGGCATGGACGCCGCCCTCTGCGCCTTCGACGCGAGCGGCGTCGTCACGCACTGGAACCGCGAGGCCGAACGCATCCTCGGCTGGACGGCCGCCGAGGCGGTCGGCCGGCACGGCTTCGCCGGATGGGCCGTGCGCAGCGCGGACGCCGAGGAGGTCGAACGGCGGCTGATGTCCGCCATGCACGCTCGCGGACGCCAGGTCCACGAGTTCGCCCTCCTCACCAAGGACGGCGGCCGCGTCCTCGTCCGCACCCAGTCCGCCGCCGTACGCGGACCCGACGGCGAACCTGCCGGCCTGTACTGCGCCTTCAGCGAGGTGCACGCGCAGATCGATCTGGAGCGGTCCATCGCGCTCAGCGAGGCCCTGTTCGAGGACGCGTCCTGGGGCGTCGTCCTCGTCGACGCCGACCTGCGGCCCGCCGTCGTCAACGCCCACGCCGCCCGGGCCCTCGGCACCGGCCGCGCCGCCGCGCTCGGACGTCCCCTCGGTGAACTCCTCTCCCAGGGCGTGGAAGAACTCGAGAGCGCGCTCACCCACGTCCTGGCGGAAGGCGCGCCGCCCGCGCCCGCCGAGATCTGGGTGAGCGTGCGCGCGTCGGAGGGCGACCGGCGGCGCTGCTGGCGCAGCGGATTCGTCCGGCTCGCCTCACCGCTCGCCGAGGAACCGGTGCCGCTCGGCGTCGCCTGGCTGTTCGTCGACGTCACCGACGCCAAGCACGGCGAGCAGGAGGCGGCCCTGCTGCGGTTCCGCGGCAACCAGCTGCACCGGGCCGCCCGCGCCGCCGCCGAGTGCGAGGACCCGGCGGAGGCAGCGACCGTCCACCTCGACTTCGCGCTCGCCGGGTTCGCCGACCACGCCCTCGTCGACCGGGTGGCCGGCGGCACCGCCCCCGAGGACGGCGAGCCCGCGACCCCGCTGCGGCTGGTACGGGTCGCCGCAACGCCCTCCGACGGCCCCGGCCCCAGTCTGCTCACCGGCCGGGCCGGACTGCCCGTCCGCTACGGCGAGGGACACCCCGCCCTGCAGTGCGTCGAACGGACCGGCGCCGTCCGCGCCACCGTCGGCACGGTCCCCGCCGACCAGGCACGCGACTGGGCCCTCGCCCGCCAGTGGCCCGCGGACACCGTGCACGCGATGTGCGCCGTGCTGCGCAGCCGCGGCCGCACCCTGGGCGTCGTCACCTTCCTGCGCGGTTCCGGCCGCAGCCCCTTCGAACGCTCCGACGCGGCCTACGCCGAAGACGTGGCCGTGCGCATCGCGACGGCCCTGGACCTGGCGGGGCTGCTGGAGCAGGAGCGGCCGTGACAGGCCGCAGCGGCCGGCCGTGAGCACGGCAAAGGCGTCCGCGCGAGGTCAGGCGGTCCGTCGCCGCGCGTACACCTCTATCTCGATCTTCATCTGCGGGTCCGCCAGCCCGCACACCATCATCGTCGCCGCCGGCCGCACCTCGCCGAACACCCGCCGCAGCACCGGCCAGCACGGCTCGAAGTCCTCCCGCACGGGCAGCAGATACCGCACCCGCACCACGTCCCCGAACCCGCACCCCGCCTCCTCCAGCGCGGCCCCGATGTTGCGCAGACACTGCTCGGCCTGCTCCACCACGTCCTCCGAGATCGTCATCGTCGCGTAGTCGTACCCGGTCGTCCCGGAGACGTGCACCCACTCCCCGTCCACCACGGCCCGCGCGTACCCGATCCGCTCCTCGAACACCGAACCGCTGAGAATCGCCCGTCGCTCTGTCATGCGGGGAACGGTAGGGGACCGGGGGTGAGCGCGTCGCCCGCTTCCGTACGGCCTTGGGCGCCAGGTACGGCAGCGAACAGACGTCGAGCGGGAGCCACCGTCCTGTACCGGGGAGGCCGCCGGTCTGTACGAGGGATGTGAGAGATCCGCACCGACAGGCGATCTTCGAACGCGTCGCGCGGACAGCACAGCCTCACAACGCGGCAGGGCCGGATCCACGTCTCTCACCGGAATCCACGGCTCTCGCAAGGGGCGACGGACACGGATACGGCAGCCGGCTGGAACCAGGGAGGTGGGCGCGGCGAAAAACCTGTTGATGGGCGCCCGATCGGTTCCTAGAGTGTGGCTCACACTGAAAGGAGGTGATCCGGTAGATGAGTGAGACCCGGACGCGTGAGGTGGCTGCGGGCTAGCGGCCCGTCACCCCACCCAGTGCGGTGCCGGACCGGCACGTGAGAGACGCGTGCAGCCGGCCCAATCCCAAGCAGTCACCCGACCCGCGAGCTGCCGGTACGTCCGGCCGGCTTCCCCGCCGTCAGGCGGGGGGACCCAGCTCGCGGGTCGTCTGCGTTCGCGGGCCCCTCGACGGCCCGGCGGGGGCTCCCGAAGGCCCGCTCAGGGGCTCAGTCGTTCCACGTGCCAGGTGCCGTCCGGCCGGGCGGTGTAGCGGAGGCGGTCGTGGAGGCGGTTCTCACGGCCCTGCCAGAACTCGACCGTGTGGGGGACGACGCGGAAGCCGCCCCAGTGGGGTGGGACGGGGACCTGTTCGCCCTCGGGGTAGCGGGCGGCGAGTTCGGCGTACTGCCTGTCGACGATGTCGCGGGTGGCGATGACCGTGGACTGGGCGCTGGCCCAGGCGCCGAGTTGGGAGCCGTGCGGGCGGGTGCGGAAGTAGGCGGCGGTCTCGTCGCGGCCGGTGCGGTGGGCGGTGCCCTGGACGATGACCTGGCGGGCCATGGGGTGCCAGGGGAAGAGCAGGGAGATGTGGGGGTTCTCGGCGAGGTCGCGGGCCTTGCGGGAGCCGTAGTTGGTGTAGAAGACGAAGCCGCGCTCGCCGAAGGCCTTCAGCAGGACCGTGCGGGAGCTGGGGCGGCCCTGGGCGTCGGCGGTGGAGACGACCATGGCGTTGGGTTCGAACAGATGGGCCTCGGCGGCCGCCTGCTGGAACCAGTGGGCGAACTGTTCGACCGGGGTGTCGGCCAGGTCCGCCTCGTACAGGCCTTCGGCCCGGTAGTGCATGCGCATGGCGGCGAGGTCGAAGGGCGCGGTCTCTCCGTCTTCTTGGTCGGTCACGCGGTCATCTTGCCGTATCGGTGGCGTCCGTCCGGAGGAGGTGTCCTTCGTCACTGCGTGGCACCGGGTGCCGGACGGTCTCCCCATCGGTGGCACCCGGGGTTATCGTGCTGGTGCCGTGCCGGTTGGGTGAGCTGCGACCGCACGGGGCATGACAGGGGTACCGTCCCGGACCGCGAGTCGGTGGACACGACCGCGGATCCGTACGGGCGGCGGTGCCGAGGAACCTGAGGAAGTCCGAGGGCGTCCGAGGGTCCGGCGGAGTTCGTGAGCCTGTCCGGGTCCCGCGGTCGCCCCTTGCGAAAATCGCCCGTTGCCGACATCTCCGACATCCGACACCTGGTCGTCGTCCCCCGTCGCACCACTTGTCGCACTGACCATGAGGAGCCGCCTGATGTCCGACTTCGTACCCGGGCTCGAGGGAGTCGTCGCGTTCGAGACGGAGATCGCCGAACCGGACAAGGAGGGCGGCGCCCTCCGCTACCGAGGCGTCGACATCGAGGATCTCGTCGGCCATGTGTCCTTCGGCAATGTCTGGGGACTGCTCGTGGACGGCGCGTTCAACCCGGGGCTGCCGCCGGCCGAGCCGTTCCCGATCCCGGTGCACTCGGGTGACATCCGCGTGGACGTGCAGTCGGCGCTGGCGATGCTCGCTCCGGTGTGGGGGCTGAAACCGCTGCTGGACATCGATGCCGTGCAGGCCCGGGAGGATCTGGCGCGGGCGGCGGTGATGGCGCTGTCGTACGTGGCCCAGTCGGCGCGTGGGCAGGGACTGCCGATGGTGCCGCAGCGGGAGATCGACAAGGCGAGCACCATCACCGAGCGGTTCATGATCCGTTGGCGGGGTGAGCCGGACCCCAAGCACGTGGCGGCCGTGGACGCCTACTGGTCGTCCGCCGCCGAGCACGGCATGAACGCGTCGACGTTCACCGCTCGGGTCATCGCCTCCACAGGTGCGGATGTGGCGGCCGCGCTGTCGGGTGCGGTGGGTGCGATGTCCGGGCCGTTGCACGGTGGTGCGCCGTCCCGGGTGCTCGGCATGATCGAGGAGATCGAGCGGACCGGGGACGCCGAGGGGTACGTGCGGCGGGCGCTGGACCGCGGTGAGCGGCTGATGGGTTTCGGTCACCGGGTGTACCGGGCGGAGGACCCGCGTGCGCGGGTGCTGCGTCGTACGGCGCGGGAACTGGGCGCTCCGCGGTTCGAGGTGGCCGAGGCGCTGGAGAAGGCGGCTCTGGAGGAGTTGCACAACCGTCGTCCGGACCGGGTGCTGGCGACGAACGTGGAGTTCTGGGCGGCGATCATGCTGGACTTCGCCCAGGTCCCGGCGCACATGTTCACGTCGATGTTCACCTGTGCGCGGACGGCGGGCTGGTCGGCGCACATCCTGGAGCAGAAGCGCACGGGCCGTCTGGTGCGTCCTTCCGCCCGTTACATCGGTCCGGGTCCGCGCAGTCCGCGGGAGATCGCGGGATACGACGAGATCGCGCACTGACGGGACGCCGGCGGGGACTTCGGCGGCGCACGGGCCCGGTTCCGCGCGCCGCCCCCGTACGTCGTCCCCGTACGTCGTCCCCGGGTGCGCCGCGTCCTCGCGCGCGCCGTCTCCCGTGTGCCGTGCGCGCGTGTGTCCCCGCTCAGGCCAGGGCCTGGTCCAGCAGTGCCGCCCACTGGGTGACGACGCGTTCGCGGCGGACGGTGTCGTCGGTGAGGAGATTGGCCAGGCCCAGGCCGCGGGCCATGTCGAGGAAGCCCTGGACGGTTTCGCGGGTGCCGGGGCGGGTTTCGTCGGCGCCGAGCAGTTCCACGGCGATGCGGTGGGCCTCGCGGCCGACGCGGGCCTCCAGTTCGGTGACGCGGGCGCGGAGCTGGTCCTCGTTGGAGGCGGCGACCCACAGGTGCAGGGCGGCACGGAAGAGGGGGCCGGTGTAGAGGTCGACGACGGCCCGGACGACGGCGCGCCGGTCGCCGGACGCGCCCTCGGGGAAGAGGGCGCGCAGGGCGGTGGAGCGTTCCTCGGCGACGTATTCGACGGCGGCGGTGAAGAGGTCCTCGCGGGTGGGGAAGTGGTGTTGTGCGGCGCCGCGGGAGACGCCCGCGCGTTCGGCGACGGCGGACACCGTGGAGCCCGCCCAGCCGTGCTCGGCGAGGCAGGCCACGGCGGCCTGCAGGAGGCGCTGCCGGGTGGCCCGGCTGCGGTCCTGCTTGGGTACGCGATCGCGTTCCGCCGTACTCACACCACCCATGCCGCATCCCGTCTTTCCAGGAAGGCCGTCATCCCCTCCCGGGCCTGGGGGGAGCCGAACAGCCGGGCCGAGAGCGCGGTCAGGTCGGCCGCGTCCCGGTCGAACGTCTCCAGCACCCTAGCCGTGAGCAGCCGTTTCGTCTCCGCCAGAGCGTGCGGGCAGGAGCGGCGCAGGCCGTCGAGGACGGGGGCCAGCGCCTTGTCGACGTCGTCCGCGGTGGTGGTGAGCAGGCCGAGGCGTACCGCTTCGGACGCGTCGAAGCGTTCCCCGGTGAGGTAGTAGCGGGCCAGGGCGCGCGGGTCGGCGCGCGGGAGGACGGTCAGGGAGATCACG
Source organism: Streptomyces sp. NPDC003393 (assembly GCF_053589015.1). Taxonomy (NCBI): domain Bacteria; kingdom Bacillati; phylum Actinomycetota; class Actinomycetes; order Kitasatosporales; family Streptomycetaceae; genus Streptomyces; species Streptomyces sp. NPDC003393. The sequence goes on from NZ_JBSFRB010000022.1 coordinate 30,191, forward strand.
GCCGGTGCGACGCCGATGCGTACTTCGGTGAACGCGAAGGTGGCCGTGGTGGCGGCGGCGGCGAGGTCGCAGGCGGCCAGGAGGCCGAGGCCGCCGGCGCGGACGTGCCCGGTGACGCGGGCGATCACGGGCCGGGGCAGTTCGACGATCTGCCGCAGCACGCCGACCAGCGTGTCGGGGTGCGGCGGGTCGCGCAGGTCGGCTCCGGCGCTGAAGGTGGTGCCGGTGTGGGTGAGGACGACGGCGCGTACGCCGGGGTCCCCGGCGCAGTCGGTGAGCGCGCCGGCGAGGTCGGCGACGAGGGCGGCGGAGAGGGCGTTGCGGGTGTCGGTGGCGTCGAGGCTGAGGGTCTCGACGCCACGCTCGCGGCTGCGGCTGATCAGGCTCACGGCCGCTCCCGGGGTTTCCGGCGCGGGATCAAGGTCACGGCCGCTCCCTGAGTTCGCGGCGCAGGATCTTGCCGGAGGCGGCGCGGGGGACCGCGTCGACGAAGGTGACCCGGCGTATGCGCTTGTAAGGGGCGACGCGCTCGGCGACGTACAGCATGATCTCGTTCTCGTTCGGGCCGTCGGCGCTGGACCGCCGGACGACGAAGGCGTGCGGGATCTCGTTGCCGTCCCCGTCGTGGGCGCCGATGACAGCGGCGTCGGCGATGCCGGGGTGGGTGAGCAGCTGGGCCTCCAGTTCGGCGGGGGCCACCTGGAAGCCCTTGTACTTGATGAGTTCCTTGACGCGGTCGACGACGAAGAGCCAGCCGTCCTCGTCGACGTGTCCGACGTCTCCGGTGTGCAGCCAGCCGTCGGTGTCGATCAGCTGGGCGGTGGCGTCGGGGCGGCCGAGGTAGCCCTTCATGACCTGGGGGCCGCGGATGAGGATCTCGCCGGACTCGCCGGTGCCGAGGTCCTTGCCGGGGTCGTCGAGGGAGACCATGCGCATCTCGGTGCCGGCGATGAGCCTGCCGACGGTGCCGGCGGGGGCGTCGTGCAGCCGGTCGAGGGGGACGACGTGGGTGCCCGGGGACAGTTCCGTCATGCCGTAGGCCTGGCCGATGGGGGGCAGTCCGAGCCGCTCGGCGCAGGCGCGCGCGAGTGCCGCGTCGAGCGGGGCGGCGGCGCTGATGACGTACTTCAGGCAGGACAGGTCGTAGCGGGTGACCGCGGGGTGTTTGGCGAGGGCGAGGACGATCGGCGGAGCGACGTAGAGACCGGTGATGCGGTGGGTCTCGATGGCGGCGAGGAAGGTCTCCAGGTCGAAGCGGGGCAGGACGACGACGGTGGCGCCCTTGCGCAGGGGGGCGTTCATCAGGGCGGTGAGGCCGTAGATGTGGAAGAACGGCAGGACGGCGAGGATGCGTTCGCCGGGGCCGGTGGTGACGGCCGGATCGAGCTGGGCGAGGTTGGTGGCGATCTGCCGGTGCGTGAGCATGACGCCCTTGGGGGTGCCGGTGGTGCCGGAGGAGTACGGCAGTGCGGCGACGTCCTCGGCGGGGTCGACGTCGAGGTGCGGCTCGGGTGCGGTGGAGCCGAGCATGTCGATGAGCGACCGGTGTCCGGGCGCGCTGTCGCAGACGATGATCTCCCGTATGCCGCCGGCGAGTTGGGCGGCGCGGCGGGCGGAGTCCAGCAGCGGGGAGACGGTGATGATCCAGCGGGCCGCACTGTCGCGCAGTTGCTTGGCGAACTCCTCGGGGGTGGCGAGCGGATGCACGGTGGTGACGCAGGCGCCCGCGCGCGTGGCCGCGTAGAAGGCGATCGGGAAGGCGACGGTGTTGGGGCTGTGCAGGGCGAGGACGTCGCCCTTGCGGACGCCGGTCCGGGCGAGCTCGGCGGCCAGGCGCCGGTGGAACCGGTCCACCTGGTCGTAGGTGAGGGTGGTGCCGTCCGTGCCGTCGATCAGTGCGGGCTGCGGGCCGAACTCGGCGGCGTGGCCCAGGACGGCGTCGTGGATGGGCAGTTCGACGGGGGCGACGTCTGCGTACTCGCTGTGGAACACGGTTCCTCCAAGCGGCTGCGGCTCAGTACGACTTGGGCAGACCGAGGGTCTGGTGGGAGACGTAGTTGAGAATCATCTCCCGGCTCACCGGGGCGATACGCGCCACGCGCGCGGCGGTCACCAGTGAGGCGAGCCCGAACTCGCGGGTGAGACCGTTGCCGCCGAGGGTGTGCACGGCCTGGTCGACGGCCTTCACACAGGCCTCCGCGGACGCGTACTTGGCCATGTTGGCGGCTTCCCCGGCGCCGATGTCGTCGCCGGCGTCGTAGAGGTGGGCCGCCTTCTGCGTCATCAGCCGGGCGAGTTCGAGGTCGATGTGGGCCTGCGCGAGGGGGTGGGCGATCGCCTGGTGGGCGCCGATGGGGGTCTTCCAGACGGCGCGGTCGCGGGCGTACTCGACGGCCTTGGCGAGCGCGTAGCGGCCCATGCCGATCGCGAAGGCGGCCGTCATGATCCGTTCGGGGTTGAGGCCGGCGAACAGCTGGAGGAGGCCCGCGTCCTCTCCCCCACTGCCGAGAGCGTGGGAGGGGCCCCCACCGACGAGCGCGTCCGCGGGCAGCCGTACGTCGTCCAGGGTCAGTTCGAACTGCTTCTCGGCGGCGCTGAGTTCCATGTCGATGCGCCGCTTGTGGAAGCCTTCGGCGTCGGTCGGGACGATGAACAGGCAGGGCTTGAGGCGGCCGGTGCGGGCGTCCTCGGTGCGGCCGACGATCAGTACGGCGTCGGCGATGTCCACGCCGGAGATGAACACCTTGCGGCCGGTGAGCAGCCAGTCGGCGCCGTCGCGGCGGGCGGTGGTGGTGATGCGGTGGGAGTTGGAGCCGGCGTCGGGCTCGGTGATGCCGAAGGCCATGAGGCGGGTGCCGTCGGCGAGTCCGGGCAGCCACTGCCGTTTCTGGGCCTCGGTGCCGAAGCGGGAGATCACGGTGCCGCAGATGGCGGGCGAGACGATGAGCATGAGGAGCGGGGAGCCCGCGGCGCCCAGCTCTTCGAGGACTATGGAGAGTTCGGTGATGCCGCCGCCTCCGCCTCCGTGTTCCTCCGGGAGGTTGACGCCGAGGTAGCCGAGTTTTCCTGCCTCGGTCCACAGCGCGGTGGGGGGTTTGCCCTCGGCGACGTTCCGGGTGAAGTAGCCGCGGCCGTAGCGCTTGCCGAGCGCGGCCACGGCGGACCGGAGGGCCTTGTGTTCTTCGGATTCGATGACGGCGGTCATGGGACTCCTAGGAAGAGGCTGGTCGAGAAGGGCTTTCCTGCACGACGGCGAGCACCGTGCCCGGCTCCACCTGCTGGCCGGGCCTGACGTGCAGGGCGCTGAGCGTCCCGGTGGCCGGTGCCGAGATCTGGTGCTGCATCTTCATGGCCTCCAGCCAGATCAGGGGCTGTCCGGCCCGGACGGGGGCCCCTTCCGCGAGGCCCTCCGCGACGCGTACGACCGTGCCCGGCATCGGGGCGAGCAGGGAGCCGGGGTCGACTCGGGCGGCCGGGTCGGGGAAGCGGGGCAGGGCGGTGAGGCAGGTGGTGTTGACGTACACCTGGTCGCCGTACCGGGCGACGTCGAAGCGGCGCTGCACGCCGTCCCTCTCGAGGACGACCCGGTGCGTGTCGGCGTGCACGACCCGGGCTCCGTCGGCCGCGAGCCCCCGGCGGGTGTGGCGGTAGCGGACCTCGTGCTCCTCCCCCGCCATCAGGTAGCGCCTGGCCTGGGGCTGGGAGGGGACGTTGCGCCAGCCGCCGAAGCGGGAGCGGCCGTGGGCGTCGGCGAGGGCGGCGGCGAGCGGGGCGTACGGGTCGGGGGCCGGTGCGGTGAGGCCGGCGAGGTGGCGGTCGTAGAAGCCGGTGTCCATGCGGGCCCGGGTGAACTCCTCGTGGCGCAGGGAGCGCACCAGCAGGTCCCGGTTGGTGACGGGGCCGTGGATCACTGCGGTCTCGAGCACGCCGGCGAGTCTGCGGATCGCCTCCGCGCGGGTGGGGGCGTGGGCGACGACCTTGGCGAGCATCGGGTCGTAGTGGACGCCGATGGTGTCGCCGTCGTCGTAGCCGGTGTCGAGGCGGACGCCGGGCGGCAGGGCGAGTCGGTGCAGGGTGCCGGTCTGCGGGGCCCAGTCGTGGGCGGGGTCCTCGGCGTACAGGCGGGCCTCGATCGCGTGGCCGCGCGGGTGCGGGGGCGTGGTGTCGAGGGCCTGGCCTTCCGCGACGCGGATCTGCTCGGCCACCAGGTCGAGGCCGAACACGGCCTCGGTGACGGGGTGTTCGACCTGGAGGCGGGTGTTCATCTCCAGGAAGTGCGCGCGCTCGCCCTCGACCAGGAATTCGACGGTGCCGGCGCCGACGTAGGAGACGGCACGCGCGGCACGTACGGCCAGCGTGTACAGCTCTTGGGTGAGCCGGTCGGAGAGGCCGGGCGCGGGAGCCTCCTCGATGACCTTCTGGTGGCGGCGCTGGAGGGAGCAGTCGCGGGTGCCGAGCGGCCACACGGTGCCGTGGGCGTCGGCGAGGAGCTGCACCTCGACGTGGCGCCCGCCCTCGATGTAGGGCTCGATGAACACCTCGCCGTCACCGAAGGCGCTCGCCGCCTCGGCGCGCGCGCTCTCCAGCGCGGCGGGCAGCTCTTTCAGGCGGCGCACGATCCGCATCCCGCGCCCGCCGCCGCCGGCGGCGGCCTTCACCAGCACGGGCAGGCCGGCCGCGGTGACGTCGGCCTCGTTCAGGGGCGCGAGGCCCATCAGGGCCTTGGCGCGGGTCTTGGAGGCCATCGCCTCGATGGCGTCGGGCGGCGGGCCGATCCAGATCAGGCCGGCGTCGACGACGGCGCGCGCGAAGTCGGCGTTCTCGGACAGGAATCCGTAGCCGGGGTGCACCGCGTCCGCGCCGGCCGCGACCGCCGCCTTCACGATCAGGTCGGCGCGCAGATACGTCTCCGCGGGCGTGGCGCCCGGCAGGCGTACGGCGGCGTCGGCCACGCGCGCATGGAGGGCGTTCGCGTCGGCGTCCGAGTGCACGGCGACGGTGCGGATGCCCGCCTCCCGGCAGGTGCGGAAGACCCGGCAGGCGATCTCGCCCCGGTTGGCGACGAGCAGTGTCTGGATCATGGACCTCACATCCGGAAGACGCCGAAGCCGCCGCGCACGCCCTGGTAGGGCGCGGTGTGGATGGCCGAGAGGCAGATGCCGAGGACGGTGCGGGTGTCGCGCGGGTCGATGACGCCGTCGTCGTACAGCCGGCCGGACAGGAACATCGGCAGCGACTCGGACTCGATCTGCTGCTCGACCATGGCCCGCAGCGCCGCGTCCGCCTCGTCGTCGTACGGCTGCCCCTTGGCCGCCGCGGACTGCCGGGCGACGATCGACAGCACGCCGGCGAGCTGCTGCGGGCCCATGACGGCGGACTTGGCGCTGGGCCAGGCGAACAGGAAGCGCGGGTCGTAGGCGCGTCCGCACATGCCGTAGTGCCCGGCGCCGTAGGAGGCGCCCATGAGGACGGACAGGTGGGGGACGCGGGAGTTGGAGACCGCGTTGATCATCATGGCACCGTGCTTGATGATGCCGCCCTGTTCGTAGGCGCGGCCGACCATGTAGCCGGTGGTGTTGTGCAGGAACAGCAGGGGGACGTCGCGCTGGTTGGCGAGCTGGATGAACTGGGCGGCCTTCTGCGACTCCTCGCTGAACAGCACGCCCTGGGCGTTGGCGAGGATGCCGACGGGGTAGCCGTGGAGGTTCGCCCAGCCGGTGACCAGGCTGGTCCCGTACAGCGGTTTGAACTCGTCGAAGTCGGAGGCGTCGACGACGCGGGCGATCACCTCGCGCGGGTCGAAGGGGGTCCTCAGATCGCCGGGGACGACGCCGAGAAGTTCCTCGCCGTCGTGTTTCGGGGGCGCTGCGAAAGGGGGATCGGGGTACGCCTTGCGGTGGTTGAGGCGGGCGACGACGCGGCGCGCCTGTCGGAGGGCGTCCCGCTCGTCGACGGCGAAGTGGTCGGCGAGGCCGGACACGCGCGCGTGCATCTCGGCGCCGCCCAGGGACTCGTCGTCGCTCTCCTCGCCGGTGGCCATCTTCACCAGCGGCGGCCCGCCGAGGAACACCTTGGCCCGCTCCTTGACCATGATCACGTGGTCGGACATGCCGGGGATGTAGGCGCCGCCGGCGGTGGAGTTGCCGAAGACGACGGCGATGGTGGGGATGCCGGCCGCCGACAGCCGGGTCAGGTCCCGGAAGATGGCGCCGCCGGGGATGAAGATCTCCTTCTGGGACGGCAGATCCGCGCCGCCCGACTCCACCAGGCTGATGCAGGGCAGCCGGTTGGCGAGGGCGATGTCGTTGGCGCGCAGCGCCTTCTTCAGGCTCCAGGGGTTGCTGGCGCCGCCGCGCACGGTCGGGTCGTTGGCCGTGATCATGCATTCGACGCCCTCGACGACCCCGATGCCGGTGACCAGCGAGGCGCCGACGGTGTGGTCACTGCCCCAGGCGGCGAGCGGGGACAGCTCCAGGAACGGCGTGTCGGGGTCGAGGAGCAGCTCGACCCGTTCCCGGGCGAGCAGTTTGCCGCGCCCGCGGTGCCGTTCGACGTACTTGGCGCCGCCGCCCGCGAGCGCCTTGGCGTGCTCGGCCTCGAGGTCGGCGAGCCTGGCGAGCATGGTCTCGCGGTTGGCCCGGTACGCGGGCGAGCGGGTGTCCAGGGAGGAGGACAGGACCGTCACAGCAGGGCCTCCGGGATGTCCAGGTGGCGGGAGCGCAGCCATTCGCCGAGGGCCTTGGCCTGCGGGTCGAAGCGGTGCTGGGCGGCGACCCCCTCGCCGAGGAACCCCTCGACGACGAAGTTGAGGGCGCGCAGACGGGGCAGGACATGCCGGGTGACGGGCAGCGCCCGGCTCTCCGGGATCAACTCCCGGAACCGGTCGACGGTCAGCTCGTCGGCGAGCCACCGCCAGGCGTCCTGCGACCGCGCCCACACGCCGACGTTGGCGTCCCCGCCCTTGTCGCCGCTGCGGGCCCCGGCGACGAGTCCGAGCGGGGCACGCCGTGCGGGCCCGCCGGGAAGAGGGTCCGGCAAGGGCGGCTCGGGTACGTCGTCGAGCCCACGGGTGTCGTGGGGCGGCGGCACGGTGATACGGCGGCCGTCGTGGAGGACGGCCACATGTTCCACGGCGTCCTGGGGGACGTACGCGGCCTCGAAGACTCCGTAGGGGGCGCCCTTCCCGGGCGGCGCGAGCAGGTGGAAGCCGGGGTATCCGGCCAGTGCGAGCTCCACGGCGGCCCCGCTGAACGCCCGTCCCACTGCCTCCGCGTCCCGGTCGCGCACGACGAGCCGGAGCAGCGCGCTGGCGGTCTCCTCGGAGTCGGCATCGGCCCGGTCGGTGCGCACCAGGTCCCAGCGGACCTCGGCCGGCGGCGACTTGGCGGCCGCGAGGGCGTCCTCCATCTGCCGGCGCGCCAGCTCGGCCTTGCGTTCGATGTCGAGCCCGGTCAGGACGAAGGTGACCTCGTTGCGGAAGCCGCCGAGGCGGTTCAGCCCCACTTTGAGGGTGGGCGGCGGGGCCTCACCGCGCACGCCCTCGACGCGCACCCGGTCGGGTCCGTCCTGGCGCAGCCGTACGGTGTCCAGCCGCGTGGTGACATCGGGCCCGGCGTACCGGGCGCCCCCCGTCTCGTACAGCAGTTGGGCGGTGACCGTGCCGGTGTCGACGACGCCGCCGGTGCCGGGGTGCTTGGTGACGACGCAGGTGCCGTCGGCGTGGATCTCGGCGAGCGGGAAGCCGGGCCGGCGCAGCCGGTCGAGGCTGTGGTCGGTGAAGAAGGCGTAGTTGCCGCCGGTGGCCTGGGCGCCGCACTCCAGCACGTGCCCGGCGACGACGGCGCCCGCGAGCCGGTCGTACTCTTCCGGCTGCCAGCCGAAGTGGGCGGCGGCGGGCCCGGTGACCAGGGCCGCGTCGGTGACCCGCCCGGTGACGACGATGTCGGCGCCCGCGCGCAGGCAGGCGGCGATCCCGAAGCCGCCGAGGTAGGCGTGGGCGGCGAGGACGCCCGCGGGGGTTTTGCCTGCTCGCGCGGCGCCGAGAGCCGGAGGCGGGGTCGTGGTGAGGTCGTCGCCCTCGACGTGCGCGACCTTGACCGGTATGCCGAGTCGCCCGGCCGACTCCCGTATGCCGTCGGCGAGTCCGGCCGGGTTGAGTCCACCGGCGTTGGTGACGATCCGCACCCCCCGCTCGTGGGCGAGGCCGAGGCACTCCTCCAACTGGCGCGGGAAGGTGCGGGCGTAGCCGGCGGCAGGGTCCTTCAGCCGGTCCCGGCCGAGGATGAGCAGGGTGAGTTCGGCCAGGTAGTCGCCGGTGAGGACGTCGAGTTCACCGCCGGTGAGCATCTCCCGCAGGGCGTCGAAGCGGTCGCCGTAGAAGCCGGAGAAGTTGCCGACGCGCAGGACCGTCATGCCGGTTCCCCCTTCGGCGGGCGTCCGGCGCCGGGCGGGCCGGCGAAGGCCTGGGCGATGTCCAACCAGCGGTCCGCGTCCGGGCCTTCGGCGGTCAGGGCGAGGTCGGCACGGTGGGCGCGCTGGGTGACCAGCAGGCAGAAGTCGAGGGCGGGGCCGGTGACGCGCTGCGGGGCGTCCTCGGGTCCATAGGCCCACGTCTCGCCCCCGGGTGAGGTGAGTTCGACGCGGAACTCGGCGGCGGGCGGGGTGAGTCCGCGCACGCCGAAGCAGAAGTCGCGGGTCCGTACCCCGAGCCGGGCGATGTGCCGGAGCCGGCCGGTGGGGGGACGGACGACACCGAGGGCCTGCGCCACGTCCAGCCCGTGGGCCCAGGTCTCCATGAGCCGTGCGGTGGCCATGGAGGCGGCCGACATGGGCGGCCCGTACCAGGGCAGGCGGGCACCGGGCGGGGCGGAGCGCAGGGCCCGCGCGAGTGCGGCGCGCCCCTCCCGCCAGCGGGCCAGGAGTTCGGCGGGCGGCAGCCGCCCGCCCTCCTCGGCACCCGCGTCGACGAAGGAGCCGGGGGCGGCGAGGGCCTTGTCGACCAGCATCCGGAAGGCGTCCGCGTCGGTGACGGCCAGCAGCGCCGAGCGGTCGGTCCACGCGAGGTGGGCGATCTGGTGAGCGATGGTCCAGCGGGGCGCGGGGGTCGGGAGCGTCCAGCGCTCCGGCTCCAACTCGGCTACCAAGCGGTCGAGTTCGTCGCTCTCCGCACACAGGTCGTCGATGACGGGCGTCGGATCGGCCATGAGGGGGAGCATGGCACCGGGCCTGGAAACAATCAAGCATGCTTGCATGATTTCTGGCACCTAAGGTTGCGCCATGGCGAGTGAGTTCAGCGATGCCTTCCTCCTCGAGGCGGAACGGCATGCCGCTTGGGGCGCGGCTCAGCTTCAGGCTCTGACCGCGTTCCTGCCCGACGGGCCCTGGAGCGCCGACCTGCCGTCCTGCCGGTACCGGCAGGGAGAGCTGGAACTGCGCGTGGCCGTGCTGGGCACGTACGACACGCAGGAGCGGTCCTGGGTGTGGGGCTGGGCCAATCCGGGTCTGCGGGGTACCGAGGTGGTCTCCCCGGCCTCCGCCGTCGAACGGTACGGGCGGGCGCACGGCATCGTCGAACTGACCGAGGAGGTCCTGGACCTCTCCGGTTTCGCGGACCCGCGGCGCGCGGCGGAGACGCTCGCCCTCACCGGCATGGGTGTGGCCGGGGCGCCGGGCTACATCGGCGTCGCGGCGGGGCCGGGCACGCGCGTCTACTTCCTTCCCACCGACACACAGGTGCCGCGCGCCGCCCTGGACGCGGTCGCGTTGCCGCGGACGCTGCTCACGGGCACGCAGTTGATCGGGTACTCGGCCCGGCACGTGGTCAGCGGCTACTTCGACCACCACGGCGTCGCGCACCGCACCGAGGGCGACCGGATCGTCGCCGGGCTGCCCGACGGCAGTGCGGTCGAGGTCGCCTTCGACGCGGCCGGGCGGATCGCCGTCGTGCGGGGCACGGTCGCGCCCTGAGCGGAGCGTCCGGGGCTCGCTCCGAAAGGCGTGGAGGTGCTCGCCGGAGCGCGCTCGGCCGCCCTCGCCGGATCCGGGCGGACGACGGCGCGCGTCCGTCCGACGGGCGACACACGGCAGGCCGCCGCCCGGCCGTGGCGACGGTCAGGAGGTGAGCTTCCCCCGTCCCACCTGGGTGCGGACCGCGCCCATGCTCGCCGCGATGACCAGGGTGATGGCCAGGCCCTGGGCGGGGGTGAGGGACTGGCCCAGGACGAGGAAGCCGGCGGTGGCGGCGAGGGCCGGTTCCAGGCTCATCAGAACGGCGAAGGTGGAGGCGGGCAGGCGGCGCAGGGCCAGCAGTTCGAGGGTGTAGGGCAGGACGGAGGAGAGCAGCGCCACCGCCGCGCCCAGCCCGAACGTCGTCGGGTCGGCCAGCTTCGCACCCGACTCCGCGATCCCCAGCGGCAGGAACAGCACCGCGCCGACCGCCATCGCCAGGGCCAGACCGTCGGCCTGCGGGAAGCGCCGGCCGGTGCGGGCGCTGAAGAGGATGTACGCCGCCCACATCGCGCCCGCGCCGAGCGCGAAGGCCACCCCGGCGGGATCGAGGCTGCCGAAGTCGCCGCCACCGAGCAGGAACACACCGGCCAGCGCGAGGGCCGCCCACACCACGTTGACCGCGCGGCGGGAGGCGAGGACCGACAGGGCGAGCGGGCCGAGGACCTCGAGGGTGACCGCGGGGCCGAGCGGGATGCGGTCGACGGCCTGGTAGAACAGGCCGTTCATCGCGGCCATCGCGACGCCGAAGACGACGACCGTGCCCCAGTCGGCGCGCGAGTGCCCGCGCAGCCGGGGCCGGCAGACCAGCAGCAGCACGATCGCGGCCACCAGCAACCGCAGGCTCACCACGCCGAGCGCACCCGCCCGGGGCATCAGCGTCACCGCCAGCGCGCCGCCGAACTGCACCGAGACACCGCCGGCGAGCACCAGCCCGACGGGGCCGAGGGAGCCGAAGCGGCGCGGCGCGCCCGTCGGCGCGGGTGCGCCCGAAGGCGCGGCCTGCGAGGGGGCGAGAGGGAGGGCGTCGGGGGCGGTCACGGGCGGTCCAGGTGCTCGGTTCGGGGTTCGCATGCGGACTCGTTCATCATGGTGCACCGCCCAGTCTATGGCAATGGACTTTTCCGGGGCCGCGAAGACCTTCGAACACGAGTCCGGCACAACCCTGGTGCCCTGTGCCGTTGGGCGGGGTATCCTCCTGCGGATCATTGCGAGGGGCAAGGTTCCGGTTATGGGGGGGATCCCGCTCCGGCCGCCCCCGCACGCGACCCGGCCGCGCGCCCGGCGCGCCCATGGTCCTCTCAGGGGAGGGATCTCATTGCACCTCAGCCGTGCTCGTGCTTCCCGGCTGCGCCTGACCGCGGCGACAGGCGTGGTCCTCGCGGCGACGCTCGTGGCCGGCCAGGCCGTCGCCGTGGCGGCGCCCGTGACGGCCCCGGCAACGGTGACGGCCACCACCGGGGCGACGGCGCAGGCGGCGATTCCGTACCCGGCGGGCCGCACCCGGCTCGTGAGCGTCGGGGCGACCGGGTTCCTGACCTGGACCGACGCCAGCAAGGGCCTGTGGACCAGCTTCGCCGACGGTTCGTCCACCGCCCTGCCGGACTCCTGGGGACCCGTCATGGGCTCCAAGGCGTCCGACGTGGTGCTGACCCGCCTGGCCGACGACGGCGTGTACCTCACCGACATGAGCACGCACACCCGTCTGATGACCGTCGACCCGCGTGACATCGATCCGACGGGCCAGGTCGTCGGCGCGGTCGGCGGCACGGTCCTCGTGCGGACCTCGAACACCACCGGCGGCCAGGACGTCCACCTGGTCGGCACGGTGGACGGCGAGGTGACGACACGCACGGTGACCCGTCTCCCGGCGGACGCCACCGACATCGTCCTCTGGGCGGGCACCCCCGGTTACGCCGTGCTGGGCTACCGGACTCCGCGCGGCGGGTCGTGGGCGCTGGTCGACCTGGCCGCCGGCACCGCCGCCCAGCACTTCGACACGCAGGTCCCGCCCAGCGCCGTCGCCGTGTCCGACAAGTACGTCGCCTGGGTCGAGGCGGATCCGGACGAGACCTCGGTGTATGTCACCCACCGCGACACCTCCGCCGTCCAGCGCATCCGCCTGGGCAAGCCCGAGGGGGAGGTGGCACTCGGTCTGACGGGTGACTGGGTGGCGTACGGCGTGCAGGGCGCCCAGATGGCGCGTGAACCGGATCCGCTCTACGCCCTGACGGCACGCAACCTCACCACCGGGGCCACCCGCAAGGTCCTCGACACCACGACCCAGACGGCCGCGGCGCCCGACGGCACGCTGTACGCGAGCGGCGGCACCGTGGCCGGCGGCGAGGGCCTGTACCGGATCGCTCTCGGGGCCGACGGAGCGCCGGCCGCCACCCTGGTGGCGAGCAGCGGCGAGCCGACGAAGCTGACGCTGCTCGGCGACAAGATCCCCGACGCCGTCGACCTCGACGAGAACAACGGCCGGTTCCGGCTGGAATGGCGGCTGTCCGACATCAACGTGGTGATGGCCGTCACCCTGCGCAACACCCGCACCGGGGAGACCCGGCGGGAGAACGTCTACCCGCTGTCCGTCAGCATCGACGACCCGCACCGCGCCTACCTCGACTGGCACGGCGACGTCCTGTGGAACGGCGTGCAGGGCCAGTACACGGCCGCGCCCAGCGGCCCGTACACCTGGACCATCGATGCCACGCCGCTCAACGGGATCGGCCCGCACCTGGTCGCCTCCGGATCGTTCACGGTCGCCCGCAAGCCCGGTCTGCACGACTACGACGCCGACGGGTCCCCGGACGTCCTCGCGCGGGACACCTCGGGGCGGCTGTGGCTCAAGGACGTGTACGACGCCCGCCACGAGGGCTCCTTCACGCAGAACCCCGAGACACTCGTCGGCGGCGGCTGGAACGTCTACGACCGGATCGAGGCGGCCGGCGATCTCGGCGGTGCCGCGGTGAGCGACGTGGTCGCCCGGGACCGCGACGGCGTGCTCTGGCTCTACCTGGGCAAGGGCGACGCCAAGTCCCCGCTGGCCACCCGTTCCAGAATCGGCGGCGGCTGGAACATCTACACCAAGCTCACCGGCGGCAGCGACCTGAACGGCGACGGCCGCGCCGACCTCGTCGCCACCGACAAGGCGGGCGCCCTGTGGCTCTACAAGAGCACCGGCAACTGGCGGGCGCCGTTCGCCGCCCGGGTGAAGATCGGCACCGGTGGCTGGGGCATGTACGACCAGATCACCGCCACCGGGAACATCGCCGGCGCCCCGGCCGGCGACCTCGTCGCCCGCGACCGCGACGGCGTGCTCTGGCTCTACCTCGGCTACGGCGACGGCACCTTCGCCCCGCGCACCCGGATCGGCGGCGGCTGGAACGCCTACAAGCACCTCCTCGGCTTCGGCGACGCCGACTTCGACGGCATCCCCGACCTGTACGCGATGGGGGTGCGGTACGGGGGCGAGGACCCGTACTTCTACGCGAGCACGGGTCTGTGGAAGACGCCGTTCGCCGGCCGTGTCCCGGTCACCGCGCCCTTCTACGCGCTCCGGTCCTACGACCTCTACATCTGACTCCCCATCACGCAATCGTCGTCAGACACGAAGGAACCCTCTGTGCAGCACGCGCGCATCAGGCGCAGACGCCTCACCGCGGCCGTCGCCGCCGTCCTCGCCCTCACCGCCGGCGGCACCGGCCTGGCCGCCCCCGCGGTGGCCGCGCCCGCCGGCGCCTCCGCGACCGCGACGGCCGGGACCCAGTCCGTCGTCGCCTTCCCGAAGGGCGACGTCATCGCCGGGGCCACCGCCTCCGGCTATGTCACCTGGAACAAGACCAGCGGTACGCGAAGCTGGTACCCGGCCGACGGCGGCGCGCCAGCCGCCCAGTGGATCTCGTACGTCGCGGTCCAGGCCACCGGGTCCGGCGACCTCGTGGCCACGTACGACCGCGCCGACCTCACGGCAGCCCTCACCGACATGGCGACCGGATCGAAGGTCTACAGCTACTACCTCGGCCCCTCCGTGAGCGGGGTCGAGTACGCGGGTGCCGCCGGCACGGCCCTCTTCACCACGCTGGACAACGGCGCGGGCGGCAAGGACCTCCGCATGCACCGGGCCGGAACGTCCCCGCGCACGGTGACCGGCCTTCCGCAGGACGCCACCGGGATCAAGGTCACGCCCGGCACCGCCGGCCAGGCTCAGGTGACCTACTCCACCGGCACCAAGCACGTCCTCGGTCTGCTCGACCTCACCGCCGGCGCCGTGACCGACGCCTTCGAACTGCCGGGCGCCGTGAAGGACGCGGACGTCGCGGTCTCGGCGACGCATGTGGCGTGGGTCCAGTACAACAGCTCCTACGAGGCGACGGTGGTCGTCACCGACCGCTCCACGGGTGCCCGCCAGAGCGTCCAGGTGGGCAAGGTGTGGCCGGAGGCCGTGTCGATCGGCTTCCAGGGCGACTGGCTGACGTACGGCAACCGCGGTGGCCTGACGTCCGTCGACGCGTACATCTCGAACGCGTTCACCGCGTACAACCTGACCACCCACGCCACCCGCAAGCTCCTCGACCACCTCACCTCCGCCGCCACCGCCCCCGACGGCACGCTGTACGCGCGCGGCGGCACGGTCGCCGAGAACGAGGGCGTGTACCGGATCGCACCCGGTCAGGACGGCGTCCCGGCCGCCACCCTGGTGGCGAGCAGCGGCGAGCCCACCCGGGTCACCCTGACCGGTCACACCGTGCCGGCCGTCGTCGACCTGGATCAGAACGGCGGCCGGGCGTCGCTGGGGTGGAACCTGTCGCGCGGCAACGTGGAGGCGAGGGTGACCCTCCGTCACGTCCGCACCGGCGAGACGCGCAGCGTCTCCTTCACGGACCCGGGCACCTCCGTCCGCTACGACTGGGAGGGCGCCATGGGCTCGATGCCGCCTGGCAGTGCCCACAACGGCGACTACACGTGGACGCTCGTCGCCAAGCCGCTCAACGGCATCGGCCCGGACCTCACCACCTCCGGCACGTTCAAGGTGGTCCGCACCCCCAAGCCGCACGACTTCGACGACAACGGCTCACCGAACGTGCTGGCGCGGGACACCTCCGGCCGGCTGTGGAACAGCGACACCTACTTCGACCCCTACAACCGCGGACAGTTGTCGGAACACGAGACGAAGCTCGTAGGCGGCGGCTGGAACATCTACAACCAGATCGAGACCGTCGGCAACGTCGGCGGCGCCGCCCACGCCGATCTGGTCGCCCGTGACGGCAGCGGTGTGCTGTGGCTCTACCTCGGCTACGGCGACGGCACCTTCACCTCCCGCAGCCGGATCGGCGGCGGCTGGAACATCTACGACCAGCTCACCGGAGGCACCGACTACACCGGTGACGGCAGGGCCGACCTCCTCGCCAGGGACACCTCCGGCGTGCTGTGGCTCTACAAGGGCACCGGCGACTGGCGGGCGCCCTTCGCCTCCCGGGTGAGGGTCGGCGGCGGCTGGAAGGTCTACACCGAGATCACCGCCGTGGGCGACGTCGGCGGCGCCGCCGCGGGCGACCTCGTGGCCCGGGACCGCGACGGCGTGCTCTGGCTCTACCTCGGCTACGACAACGGCACCTTCGCCTCCCGCACGAAGATCGGCGGCGGCTGGAACGCCTACAGCCACCTGGTCGGCATCGGCGACGGCGACCGCGACGGCCGCCCGGATCTCTTCGCCTGGGACAAGCGCGCGAACCGGACGTACTTCTACCGCGGCACCGGCGACTGGCGGGCCCCGTTCAAGGCCCGTATCTCTTCGGCGTCCCCGGACAACGCCGGCAACCCCTACCCGTACAACCACATGGGCTGACGCAGCCCGAAGGTCACCGGCGCGGGGAACGGTCCCCGCGCCGGCGAGGCGGGTTGAGCCCTGGCTCGGCCCGCCTCAGCCGTCCCGCTCCCCCGCCTCCCGCGCCAGCGCCTGGGCCAGCACCTCCGCCAGGTGCCTGCCCCGCACCCCCGCCAGCTGCTCCAGCTGCGTCCGGCAGGAGAATCCGTCCGCCAGGACCACCGCGTCGTCCGGGGCCCGGCGCACCGCGGGCAGCAGCTGCTCCTCCGCGCACGCCCGCGACACCTCGAAGTGCCCCGCCTCGAAACCGAAATTGCCCGCGAGACCGCAGCAGCCGCCCGTCAGCTCACCGGTGAGCCCGGCCGCCTCGCGCAGCCGGCACTCGGCGGCGTCGCCGAGGACCGCGTGCTGGTGGCAGTGGGTCTGGCCGGTGACCGGGCGGTCGACGCGGGGCGGCGTCCAGCCGGGGGCGTGTCGCTCCAGGGCCTCCGCGAAGGTGAGCACACGGGCGGCCAGGCGGGCGGCGCGCGGGTCGTCGTGGAGGAGCTCGGGCAGGTCGGTGCGCAGCGCCGCCGCACAGCTCGGTTCCAGGACGACGACCGGGGCGGCCGTCTCCAGCACCGGTTCCATCAGGTCGAGGGTGTGCCGCATGACCGTACGGGCGCGGTCGAGCTGGCCCGTGGAGACGTACGTCAGACCGCAGCAGACCCGGCCCCGGCCCCGCAACAGGCTGACGGGATCGAGGGCGACCGTGCGGCCGTCGCCGGCCGGCGGCCGCTCGAGGCGGACCGTCGGCGGCAGCGCCACCCGCAGGCCCGCGGCCTCCAGCACCCGTACGGCGGCCCGGCCCACGGAGGGCGAGAGATGCTCGGTGAAGGTGTCCGGCCACAGGACGACCAGAGCGCCACCGCCCGCGGCGCTCCTGCCCCGCCGTCGCTCCCACCACCGGGTGAACGGCTCGGCCGCCAGCCGGGGGATCGTCCGTTCGGGTGCGATCCCGCCCAGCCGCTTCGCCGCCCGGGCCAGGGGCCGCACCGAGGCGAGCGCGTTGACCACCCGTGCCGTGCGCGTACGGGCCGCCCAGCGCAGCCACACCGGCAGCCGTCCCATGGAGTAGTGGGCGGCGGGGCGGCGCCGGCCCGCATAGTGGTGGTGCAGGAACTCCGCCTTGTAGGTGGCCATGTCGACGTCGACGGGGCAGTCCGAGCGGCAGCCCTTGCACGACAGGCACAGATCGAGCGCGTCACGGACCTCGGTGGACCGCCAGCCGTCGGTCACCAGCTCGCCGGCGAGCATCTCGTGCAGCAGCCGGGCACGCCCCCGCGTGGAGTGCTGCTCCTGCCCGGTGGCCCGGAAGGACGGGCACATCACCGCCGGTCCGGACACCTGCGTCGTACGGCACTTGGCGACCCCCACGCAGCGGCGCACCGCCGCCGCGAAGTCCCCGCCGTCGGCCGGATAGCCGAAGGCGACGTCCACCGGCTCGCGCGGCAGGACGGAGAAGCGGAGGTTCGCGTCCAGGGGGTCCGGACGGACCAGCATCCCGGGGTTGAGCAGGTCGTCCGGGTCCCAGACCCGCTTGGCCCGCTCGAACAGGGCCACCGTCCCGGTGCCGTACATCTTCGGCAGCAGCTCGGCCCGCGCCTGCCCGTCGCCGTGCTCACCCGACAGCGAGCCGCCGTGGGAGACGACCAGCTCGGCGACGTCCTCGGAGAAGCGCCGGAAACGGCCGATCCCGGCCGGGGTCAGCAGGTCGAAGTCGATCCGGACGTGGATGCAGCCGTCCCCGAAATGCCCGTACGGCGCGCCGCTCAGGCCGTGGGCCGACAGCAGCCCGCGGAAGTCGCGGAGGTACGCGCCGAGCCGGGCGGGCGGCACGGCGCAGTCCTCCCAGCCCGGCCAGGCCTCCGAGCCGTCCGGCATCCTCGTCGCCGTACCGCTCGCGTCCTCCCGGATCCGCCACAGCGCCCGCTGTGCGGCCGGGTCGGTCACCACCAGCGCGTCGACGACGTCCGCCGCCCGCACGATCTCCTCCGCACGCGCGCGTGCCTCCTCCTGCGTCTCGCCGCCGGTCTCCACGAACAGCCAGGCTCCGCCCCTGGGCAGCCCGGCCGCCGCCGGCACCAGGTCGGCCGCCATGCCCTCCACGGTCAGCGGCCCGTGCGGCAGCAGGCCCGCCGCCGCCTCCGCTGCCGCACCCTCGTCGGTGTACGCCAGTACGGCGAGCGCCCGCGCGCGGGGCGCCTGAACCAGTTCCACGACCGCCTCGGTCAGCACGCCGAACGTGCCCTCCGAACCGCAGAAGGAGCGGGCGACGTCCGCGCCCTTCTCCGGCAGCAGGGCGTCCAGCGCGTACCCGGAGATGCGCCGGGGCAGCTCGGGGAAGCCCGTGCGCAGCCGCGCGAGCCCGCCCTCCACCAACTCCCGCAACCCGTCCGGCGCCCCGGCCCAGCCCTGACCGAGCCGCAGCCGCTCGCCGCGCGCGGTGATCACCGACAGCTCCCGCACGCTGTCCGCGGTGGTCCCCCAGGCCACCGAGTGCGAGCCGCAGGAGTTGTTGCCGATCATCCCGCCGAGCGTGCACCGGCTGTGCGTGGACGGGTCGGGGCCGAAGCGCAGCCCGTGCGGCGTGGCGGCCTCCTGGAGCCGGTCCAGGACCAGACCCGGCTGGACGACGGCCGTACGGGTGGCCGGGTCCAGTTCCAGCAGGCCGTTCATGTGCCGGGTGAAGTCCAGCACCACGCCCGTCCCCGTGGCCTGCCCGGCGATCGACGTCCCGCCGCCCCGCGCCACCACCGGGACCTCACACGCCCGGCACACCGCGAGCACCGCGGCCACGTCGTCGGCGTCGCGCGGAGCCACCACACCCACCGGGACGCGCCGGTAGTTCGACGCGTCCATGGTGACCAGCGCCCGGGCGGTGGTGTCGAAGGCGACCTCGCCCCGGACGACCCCGCGCAGCTCCGCCTGAAGACCCGAGAGATCCGTCATGCGTCCAGGATGCATCCGCTCACGGACAGTCACCCGGAGTTTTCCACAGCCACGCGCATATCGTCGTACGAGTCCACAAGTCCAGAGCCCGGTGGACTCGTCTCATCGGACGGACATGATTCCGCCCGGTTTCGCCCAGCGCGATACTCTCCGACTCGTGGCCGACATCCAGATCCCCGCTGACATCAAGCCCGCCGACGGACGCTTCGGCGCTGGCCCCTCCAAGGTGCGGACCGAGGCGCTGGACGCCCTCGCCGCCACCGGCACGTCCCTCATGGGCACCTCCCACCGCCAGGCCCCCGTCAAGAACCTGGTCGGCAAGGTGCGCGAGGGCATCGCCCAGCTCTTCTCGCTCCCCGACGGCTACGAGGTGGTCCTCGGCAACGGCGGCTCCACCGCCTTCTGGGACATCGCCACCCACGGCCTGATCGAGAACAAGTCCCAGCACCTGAGCTTCGGCGAGTTCTCCTCGAAGTTCGCCAAGGCGGCCAAGCTCGCCCCCTGGCTGGCCGAGCCCACGATCATCGCCACCGACCCGGGCACCCACCCCGAGCCGGAGGCCGAGGCGGGCGTGGACGTCTACGCCTTCACCCACAACGAGACCTCGACCGGCGTGGCCATGCCCATCAAGCGGGTCGAGGGCGCCGACGAGGGCGCCCTGGTCCTGGTGGACGCCACCTCCGGCGCCGGCGGCCTCCCGGTCGACGTCGCCGAGACCGACGTCTACTACTTCGCCCCGCAGAAGTCCTTCGCCTCCGACGGCGGCCTGTGGATCGGTCTCTTCTCGCCCGCCGCCATCGAGCGCGCCGAGCGCATCCACGCCTCCGGCCGCCACGTCCCGGAGTTCTTCAGTCTCCCCACGGCGATCGACAACTCCCGCAAGAACCAGACGTACAACACCCCGGCCCTCGCCACCCTGTTCCTGCTGAACCAGCAGCTGGAGTGGCTCAACGGCCAGGGCGGCCTCGACTGGTCCACGGCCCGCACCAAGGACTCCTCGACCCGCCTGTACACCTGGGCGGACGAGTCCAAGTACGCGACGCCGTTCGTCGCCGACCCGGCCAAGCGCTCCCAGGTCATCGGCACGATCGACTTCTCCGACGAGATCGACGCCGCCGCCGTCGCCAAGGTCCTGCGCGCCAACGGCATCGTCGACACCGAGCCCTACCGCAAGCTGGGCCGCAACCAGCTGCGCATCGCGATGTTCCCCGCGATCGACCCGGCGGACGTCGAGACCCTGACGAAGTGCGTCGACTACGTGATCGAGAGGCTCTGACTCCCGGACCCGACGCGAGGACGGTGAAGGGCGCCCGGCGAACACCGGGCGCCCTCGCCGTTCACGACGCCGTACAGGTCAGGCTCGGCACGCTGCCGCCCCCGGGTGCGCCCCCGAAGCCGAAGCCGGCCGAACCGCCGGCCGGGATCGACCCGTTGTGGTCGGCGTTCGTCACCGTCACGGTCGAACCGCTCTGCGCGTACGTGGCGTTCCACATGTTGGTGACCTTCTGGGAGCCGCTCCAGGTCCAGGTCACCTTCCAGGACGTGATGGCCGTGGTGCCCGTGTCGGTCACCGTCACCTGGGCGTTGAAGCCGCTGCCCCAGTCGTCGGTGACGGTGTACGCCGCGGTGCAGGCCGGGGTGGATCCGCTGCCGCCGTCGTCACCGCCGCCGTCGTCCCCCCCGCCCGCCGGGAAACCGGGCGCCTTGACGCTCGCCAGGTAGCCGTCCTTGACGGTGTCCACGGTCTGCCAGTCGTCCTTGAGGATGCCGCCGGTGTCGCCGGAGTCGGGATTCCAGGACCAGAAGGTCCACTGGAAGCTGTCGGCGCCGTACGTCGACGTCGGACGGAGGTAACTCACCAGCGCTGACAGCCACTTCTGGTCCACCGTCGACTGGAGCGTGGTGCCGAACTCGCCCACCCACACGGGCGCGATGTTCTGCTTGAACAGGTATCCCCAGTACGTGTCCCAGATGCCGGGCATGTTGGCGGGGAAGGACGGGGCGCTGAACCAGGTCTGCTGGGCGACGCTGGTGGCGTAGTCGTGGGCGGAGTACACGAGGCGGTCGGCGACGTCGAGGCGGACCGGGTACTGCCCGGCGCCCATCAGGTTGCCTCCCCACCAGCCGGAGACGCCGTCGAAGGTCTGGATGCCCTCCACGAAGATCAGCAGGTCGGGGTTGACGGACAGGACGGCGTTGCCGGCCCGCTCGGCGGCCAGGCGCCAGTCGGTCGACTGGTCGCCGCAGCCCCAGCAGGCCGGATCGTGGGGCTCGTTGTGCAGATCGATGCCGATGACGGCGTCCTGACCCCGGTAGCGGCCGGCCAGCGCCTTCAGGTCGGCGATCCAGGTCGACTCGGGGACGGCGGAGGTGTACCAGAGGGCCGACTGGCCGCCGGAGTCCGGCCGGTGGCGGTCGAGGATGACCTTCAGGCCGTCGCGGCCCGCGTACGCCACGATCTTGTCCATGATCTGAAGGGGGGTCAGTCCCTGCAGATCGGTGTTCATGCCGTTGAAGTTGATGCTGTCCGCGGTCGTGCCGGCCTTGAAGATGTCGTCGCTGTAGGGCAGCCGGATGGTGTTGTAGCCCAGCGACCTCATCTGGTCGATCATGCTCTTGTAGTCGCGGGACCACAGGCCGTGGGCCACGTGGTTGCCGGTCTCGAAACCGAACCAGTTGATGCCGGCGATACGGACCGGGTTCCCGGCCGCGTCCAGGATCTGGCGTCCGCTGGTGTGCCAGTAGCCGGCGCCCGCCGCCGTGCCGGCGGCCTGGGCGGCGTGGGCTGCCGTCGGCGCGGCGAGACCGGCGCCCACCCCCAGCGGTATCAGGAGCGCCGCGGCGGCCGTGCACAGCGCTCTTCGCAAACTGCGGAACATGTCGCTGCTGTCCTCTCGGAGGCGCGGGCCGGAACAGAATGGGAGCGCTCCCATATCCCGCGTCACCATGGAACGCGAATTGACGGAGGCCCGTCAAGACCGTCGACGCAGCATCCGCCCCAGGCCGAACACCGCGACCGCCGCCACGACGACCGCGACCGCGCCCGTCTTCAGCTCGCCGGAGAGGCCCCCGCCGTTCCCCCCGGACGCCTGCGCGCCCGGGCCGCGGGCGCCCGGGGACGGCTTCGCGGCTCCACCGCCGCCGGGTGCCGGCTCCGCCTGAACGGGGCTGTCCGCTCCCTCGCTGCCGTACATCAGCTTGGTGCCGTCGGTGCTGTACGTGACCGACTCGCCCTGCCTCTGCAACGGCACCTCCAGCCTGCCCTCGCGCTTGATCCTCCCGCCGTTCCAGTCGTAGTGGATCCCGCCGAAGTAGCCGCGTACGGCCAGTTGGGTGCCGTCCGGGGAGAAGGCCGCGTCGGTGGCCCACAGGTCGACCGGCGCGATGGGCTTGAAGACGTTGGTCCCGGTGGGCGACAGACGGGCCGGCCCCTCGAACAGGTGACCGCCGTCCTCCTTCTTGTCGATGATGTACACCCGCCCGGTCTTCGGGTGCACGACGAGCGACTCGGCGTTGCGGGGGCCGTCCGCGTACTTCACCACGTACTGCGTGGCCCGGATCGTCTGGTTCTTGAGCACCTTCGGTTCGGGCAACCGGTATATCCACACATACGGCCAGGTGCCGTCGCGGTTGTCGCCGATGTCGCCGACGTAGATCTGGTTGCCGGGGCCGATGGAGACGGCCTCGACGTCGCGGGGGCGGCCGATGCCGCTGAGCGTGACGGTGGCGACCGTTCTGCCGGTCCTGGAGTCCACGGCGTAGAGGTAGGGGCCGTCGTCGCTGTCGTTGTGCGTCCAGTAGACGCCCGGGTGCAGGCGTGAGGCGGCCAGCCCGCTGGACTCCTTGATCCGTGGGTCCTTGATGGTGAAGCCGCCGTCCCCGTCGGCGGCGGAGGCGGGCGCGGCGGGCAGGGCGAAGGCGCCCACGAGGAGGGCTCCGGCGAGGAGGGCGAACGGTCGGCGCATCCCTCAAGCCTGCCATTGCACAGGCCCGTTCACATGAGGTGGCAGGCCTCACATCGCACGCGCCGCGCCGATCGTCCATCATGAGCGGATGCTCAGGTTCATGCCCGTCGGCGACTCCATGACGATCGGCAGTGCGGGGGAACACACATGGCGTCACCGGCTGTGGCAGCACCTGTGCGCGACGTACGGCGGCCCGTTCACCTTCGTCGGGCCGCGCGAGACGCTCTACGACAAGACGGCCGACGCGCCGACCTCGTACGCCTACGCCGACCCCGGCTTCCCCCGCGCCCATCTGGCCGGCTGGGGCGAGGGCTGGCTGCACATGGCGCCGCTGATCGGCGGGGCGGTGCGGGAGTGCCGCGCGGACGTGCTGCTGGTCTCGCTGGGCCTGATAGACCTCGGCTTCTACACGAACGCCGAGCAGACGGCACAGAACGCACGGGTGTTCGTCGCGGGCGCGCGGGAGGCGAACCCGCGCATCCGCATGGTGCTGCTGCCGGTGATCCCGAACATCCGGGCGGAGGCGGACCAGCTCTTCGCCACCCAGGTGGACCTCTTCAACGCCCTGCTCGCGAAGGCGGCCGCCGACCTGGACGAGCCCCGTTCGCCCGTCCTGCTCGCCTCCCCTCCCGAGCCGTACGACATCCACACCGACACCTACGACGGCACGCATCCCAACGCGCGCGGCGAGCACCGGATCGCGGGGGCCTTCGCGGGGGCGATGTGGGAGGCGTGGGGGGTCGGACAGCCGTACGCGGCCGGAACGTGCTGACCGAATTCCGGCGTGTCCTGGTCACTGTGCGTATCGTTGTACTGCGCGGCTGCACCTGACCGTGGTGCGGCCGGGGAGGAGCGCGACCGTGACCGTCCTTGAAGACAGGATCGAGATGGCCGACGCCGACGCCAACACCGAGCGTCTGGACGAGTGGTTCGAACGTCTTGAGCGCATGCCCGTCCCCGAGGGATACAAGGTCGAGATCGTCGGGGGCAACGTCCACATGACGCCGCAGCGGGACACTCACTGGAACATCACCTTTCGGATCGCAGCAGCTGTCGCGGCCAAGTTCGGGATGGACAGGGTGTTCTCGGACGTCCGCATCGACTTCCCGGGCCACGAGAACGGCCTCTGCCCCGACGTCGTCCTGCTCAAGGACTCGGCGAAGAAGGACGGAACAGGCCACTGGCGCTACCAGGACGTCGTGTTCGTCGCCGAGGTCATCTCCCAGGGCACCGCCGCCAACGACTACGGTCCGAAGAGGTTCGCCTATGCGGAGGCCGAGGTCCCCCTCTACGTCGTCGCCGATCCCTACCAGGGCCGGTGCCACGTCTACACCGACCCCAAGCAGGGCGACTACGACGAGCCGACGAGGGTGGATTTCGGCAGCGCCATCGATCTCACCGGCACCGTGGTCGACCTCGTGCTCAAGACGGACGGCTTCCCCCGCGACTGACGGCGTACCGGCCCGATCCCCCTTGCCTAGAGCGCACTCCACGCCGTTGGCTTGGAGACCATGAAGTACACACAGCTCGGACGCACGGGCCTCAGGGTCAGCCGACTCGTCCTCGGGACGATGAACTTCGGGCCGCAGACCGACGAGGCCGACAGTCACGCCATCATGGACGCGGCGCTGGACGCCGGGATCAACTTCTTCGACACCGCCAACGTGTACGGGTGGGGCGAGAACAAGGGCCGTACCGAGTCCATCATCGGCAACTGGTTCGCCAAGGGCGGCGACCGGCGCGACAAGGTCGTGCTCGCCACCAAGGTCTACGGCAACATGGGCCCCGACGGCGAGGCCTGGCCCAACCACGACAAGCTCTCGGCCCTCAACATCCGGCGCGCGGTCGACGCCAGCCTGAAGCGGCTGCGGACCGACTACATCGACGTCTACCAGTTCCACCACATCGATCGCAGCACTCCCTTCGAGGAGATCTGGCAGGCCGTCGACGTCCTCGTCCAGCAGGGCAAGATCCTCTACGTCGGCTCCTCCAATTTCCCCGGCTACAAGATCGCTCAGGCCAACGAGATCGCGGCCCGCCGGGGCGGCACCATCGGCCTGGTCAGCGAGCAGTGCCTGTACAACCTCGCGGAGCGCCGCGCCGAGATGGAGGTCATCCCGGCGGCCCAGGACTACGGCCTCGGCGTCATCCCCTGGTCTCCGCTGCACGGCGGGCTGCTGGGCGGGGTCATCAAGAAGGAGGTCCAGGGCGGGCGCCGCGCGTCCGGGCGGGCCGCCACCACGCTGGCCGACCCCGCCGCCCGCGCGCAGATCCAGTCCTACGAGGACCTGCTCGACAAGCACGGGCTGGAGCCCGGCGAGGTCGCGCTGGCCTGGCTGCTCACCCGGCCCGGAGTGACCGGTCCGATCGTCGGCCCGCGCACCGCCGAGCAGCTGGCGTCCGCGCTGCGCGCCGTCGAGCTGGAGCTGGGCGCGGAGCTGCTGGCCGAGCTGGACGAGATCTTCCCGGGTACCGGGCCGTCCCCGGAGGCCTTCGCCTGGTGAGACCGGCCGGTCACCGACCGACCGCGGCGGCCGTGCTCGGGATGCCGGGTGTGCTCGGCGTCACTTGCCGAGCGCGGCCGCCACGGCGACGACGGCGAGCATCAGCACGAGCGTGACGGCCATGATCCGGTTCCGGGTTTTCGGGTCCACGTATCGAGACTAACCGGCCCCGCCGAGTGCCCAGCGGGCGACCGCCTCGTAGCGGGGCCGCTCGCCCTCGATGCCCGACTTCGGCAGGTTGCTGCGGACGAGGAGCAACTCGTCCACCGTCCAGGTGCGGCTGGTGAACGCCGTGAGCACCTGGACGTGCGGCCGTACGTCCGTGACGTACCGGCCGCGCGCCACCGTCAGGTGGGCCTGGTAGCGGCGATGCTCCCCCATCTCCACGCCTGCCCTGCGCGCCGCGGCCTCCACGCGCTCGGCGAGGAACCCCATGGTGCGCAGGTCGCCGTCCGCGCCCGCCCACAGCACCTTGCCGCGGCCGAACTGGCCGCCGCCGCGCAACGCGAGTCTGAAGGGTTCGGTGCGGTGCGCGGCCCTGCCCAGCCGCTCCGACAGCTCCGGCAGCAGTTCCTCGCCGACCTCGCCGTAGAAGGCGAGCGTGAAGTGCCACCCCGGGCGCCCGGTCCAGCGCAGCCGGTCCGCGCCGGGCAGCTTCTTCAGGGCGTCGATCTCCTGCGCGAGCGCGCCGAGGACGTCCTCGGGGGGCAGTACGGCGGCGAAGAGTCTCATGGGGCCAGTGTCCGTCGCCGGGCGCCTGGAAGACGCGCGTCCTGGCACCGTGCCTATCGTCGTACTGCTTGCGGCTGTACTCGCCCGCTGAGGGAAGCCGGGGCACCCGGCGGCCTCACGCCGCCGGGGCCAGCTCCTCCCTGGGGACGAACCGCACCCGCGGGTGTCCGCGGTGCCAGCCGACGGCCAGGCGCAGGCCGCCCACGCGGGCCAGGACCATACCGATGGTGACCGAAGCGGTGAGCGAGACGGCGCCGCCGAGCGCGAAGCCGGTCCGGGCGCCGTAGGCGTCGGTGACCCAGCCGACCACGGGGGCGCCCAGCGGTGTGCCACCCACGAAGACCATCATGAACAGGGCCATCACCCGGCCGCGCATGGCGGGGTCGGTGGACATCTGGATCGCGGTGTTCGCCGTGACGTTGACCGTCAGGCCGAAGATGCCGATGGGGGCCATCAACAGCGCGAACAGCCAGTACGACGGGGCCAGCGCGGCCACGATCTCCAGGGCGCCGAAGGCGGCGGCCGCCGCGATCAGCACACGCAGCCGGGCGGTGCCGCGGCGGGCCGCGAGCAGGGCGCCGATCAGGGAGCCGACCGCCATCACGGTGTTGAAGAGGCTGTAGGCGCCGGCGCCGGCGTGGAAGACGTCGTCGGCGTACGCCGA
Organism: Streptomyces sp. NPDC003393; assembly: GCF_053589015.1. Lineage (NCBI taxonomy): Bacteria > Bacillati > Actinomycetota > Actinomycetes > Kitasatosporales > Streptomycetaceae > Streptomyces > Streptomyces sp. NPDC003393. The sequence continues at coordinate 56,879 of NZ_JBSFRB010000022.1, forward strand.
CAGCCACACCGGGAAGTTGAAGCCGAAGGTGCCGATGAAGCCGACCAGGACGATCGGCCAGATCAGGTCGGGGCGTCCGGCGACGTAGCGCAGGCCCTCACGGAGCTGGCCCTTGCCGCGCGGCGCACGCTCGACCACGTGCAGCTCACGGGCGCGCATCAGCAGCAGGCCGACGATCGGGGCGACGAAGGACAGGCCGTTGGCGAGGAACGCCCAGCCGGTGCCGACGCCGGTGATCATCAGCCCCGCGACGGCGGGACCGATCAGGCGGGCGGACTGGAAGTTCGCCGAGTTCAGGCTGACCGCGTTCTGCAGCTGCTTCGGGCCGACCATCTCCGAGACGAAGGACTGGCGGGCCGGGTTGTCGACGACAGTGGCGAGGCCGACGGCGAAGGCGGCCAGGTAGACGTGCCAGACCTGGACGTGGCCGGTGAGCGTGAGCACGGCGAGCACCAGGCCGGTGAGGGCCATCGAGGACTGGGTGACCAGCAGCGCGGGCCGCTTGGGCAGACGGTCGACGAGGACGCCGCCGTAGAGGCCGAAGAGCAGCATCGGCAGGAACTGCAGGGCCGTGGTGATGCCGACGGCGGCCGAGGAGCCGGTGAGGGAGAGCACCAGCCAGTCCTGGGCGATGCGCTGCATCCAGGTACCGGTGTTGGACACGACCTGGCCCAGGAAGAACAGGCGGTAGTTCCTGACCTTCAGTGAGCTGAACATCGAGGTCCCGCGGGCGGCACGGGAGGTGTCCGGGGAGTCGTGGGTGTGCGAGGAGTCGTAGGGGTTCGGTGCGGGGACGGAAGCTGCTCCGGGTCCCGTACTCAAAGGGGTTCGCCTCCTTCTGGCCGCTCGTGCGCCTCGGGGGACGTGCTCCGTACGTCCCCGCGGCCCACTCGCCGGCCTACGTGCTTCACAGATGCGCGAGCTTTTCCAGCACGGGGGCGGCCGCGCGCAGTTTCGCCCACTCGTCCTCGTCGAGGGCCTCGATCAGGCCGGCCAGGAAGACGTTCCGCTTGCGGCGGCTCTCCTCGAGCATGGTCTCGGCCTGCTCGGTCCTGGTGACGACCTTCTGGCGCCGGTCCTCGGGGTGCGGCTCCAGCCGGACCAGCCCCTTGGCCTCCAGCAGGGCCACGATGCGGGTCATCGACGGCGGCTGCACGTGCTCCTTGCGGGCGAGCTCGCCCGGCGTGGCGCTGCCGCATCTGGAGAGGGTGCCCAGCACCGACATCTCGGTAGGGCTGAGCGACTCGTCGACGCGCTGGTGCTTGAGCCGACGGGACAACCGCATCACAGCGGATCGCAGGGAGTTCACGGCGGCGGCGTCGTCGCCATGGCTAAGGTCCGGCATGTTCTTTAGAGTAACTCATTACTCTCGCTAAAGACCACCGGAGACACGCACGCGTGCGGTGACTCTGACCACTACCGGTCACAAACGTCACTCATATGGGTGATCCACGTGCGGAACGTGACACACCGCGTGGAAGTGTGCCGCGACCCTCGACTGCATGGGAACCGATGTGCTCAGCCTGCGCATGGACCGCGAGCTGCTGGAGCGGCTCCGGTGCCATGCCGCGAAAAGAGGAATGAGCGTCCAGGACTATGTCGTCCGGACGCTCATCCGCAATGACTTCGACGAGCGGTTCCAGGCCGCCGTCGAGGAGACGGAGCGCTTCTACGGCGTTCCCTGACCCCCGGCGCCGGAATCCCCTCGGCGGCGGGGACCCCGGCACCGGCCGGGATCGTCCTCGACGGCCCGGGTCGCCCCGGCCGCCGGGATCAGGTCAGGCCGAGCGCCGGCATCAGGTAGTAGAAGGCGAACACCGCCGCCACCACGTACATCGCCCCCGGGACCTCGCGGCCGCGGCCGGCGGACAGGCGCAGCGCCACGAAGGTGATGAAGCCCATGCCGATGCCGTTGGTGATCGAATAGGTGAACGGCATCATCAGCATCGTCACGAACGCCGGGACGGCGATCGTGTAGTCCGCCCAGTCGATCTCCTTGACTGCGCCGGACATGATCAGGAAGCCGACCGCGACCAGGGCCGGGGTGGCCGCCTGGGACGGCACCATCGTGGCGACCGGGGTGAGGAAGAGCGCCACCGCGAACAGCGCGCCGGTGACGACGTTGGCGAAGCCGGTGCGCGCTCCCTCGCCGACGCCGGCCGTCGACTCCACGAAGCAGGTGGTGGCCGAGGAGGAGCTGGCGCCACCGGCGGCGACGGCGACGCCGTCGACGAAGAGGACCTTGCCGATGCCCGGCATCTGCCCCTGGGCGTCCGTCAGCTTGGCCTCGTCGCCGACGCCCATGATCGTGCCCATGGCGTCGAAGAAGCAGGACAGCAGCACGGTGAAGACGAACAGGACGCCGGTCAGTACGCCGACCCGGTCGAAGCCGCCGAACAGGCTGACCTTGCCGATCAGGCCGAAGTCGGGGGTGGACACGGGGTTGCCGGGCCACTTCGGGGTGGTCAGGCCCCAGGACGGGATGTGGGCGACGGCGTTGACGACGACGGCCACGACGGTCATGGCGACGATCGAGAGCAGGATCGCGCCGGGCACCTTGCGCACGATCAGGGCGAGGGTGAGCAGCACGCCCAGCACGAAGACGAGGACCGGCCAGCCGTTGAGGTGACCGTCGGCGCCCAGCTGGAGCGGGACCGTGGTGTGGGCGGCGTCCGGGATCCGGGAGACGAAGCCGGAGTCGACGAGGCCGATCAGCATGATGAACAGGCCGATGCCGATGGAGATGCCCTTGCGCAGACCGAGCGGCACGGCGTTCATGACGCGCTCGCGCAGCCCGGAGGCGACGAGCAGCATCACGACGAACCCGGCCAGGACGACCATGCCCATGGCGTCGGGCCAGGTCATGCGGGGCGCGAGCTGGAGTGCGACGACGGTGTTGACGCCGAGTCCGGCCGCGAGCGCGATCGGCACGTTGCCGACCACACCCATGAGGAGGGTGGTGAAGGCCGCGGTCAGGGCGGTGGCGGTGACGAGCTGGCCGTTGTCGAGCTGGTGCCCGTACATGTCCTTCGCGCTGCCGAGGATGATCGGGTTCAGCACGATGATGTAGGCCATCGCGAAGAAGGTGGCGAAGCCGCCTCGGATCTCCCGGGGCAGCGAGCTGCCGCGCTCGGAGATCTTGAAGTAGCGGTCGAGGGCGCCGTACGCGGGCGGCGTTCCCGGCTTCTCGGGGGCGGGGACCTTGGCGGTGGCCGAGGTGGACATGCAGATGACCTCAGGGATGCGGAAGTACGGGGTACCGGAGGTGGAACAGATGCAAACGCGATCGAGTCTCGCCGTCTTCGATCACCAACAGGTCTCCCCCACGTTGCTGTTGGGGTTTCATACGAAGAAAAGCGGCCAGACTCAGACCGTTTCAGTATGAACATATGAACCGGCAAATGGCTAATCTGCGCGCGTAGATACGCCTGGGCCCTCGGACCGCGGTGGACGCACGGGCCCCACGGGCCGACCCGGGGGCGGGCCCACGTACCGCCCGGAGCGGACCCCAGATGCGGGCCCCGGGGCCGGGCCTGCCGGCCCGGTGGCGGGCCGTAAGCTGAGCGCATGGCGAAGTGGACCCCCAAGCACGAGGCGCCGGAGCCCCTGGAGGGCCCCGTGGTCGCCACCATCACCGGCGGCACGATCGTCTGGTTCGTCCTCTTCCTGGTGCAGCTCCCCTTCTACGACTGGTTCGCCGACCGCGGCCACGCCTGGTGGCTCTGGACCTGCCTGGCCGGTGCGGGCCTCGGCCTGATCGGCATCTGGTACGTCCGCAAGCGCGACGCCGCGATCAAGCGAGCGGCCTCCGCCCCCGAAGCCCCACGCCCGCAGCGTCCGGCGTCGGCGGAGTAACCCCCCGCGGCCTCCCGGAGCGGACCCCGCCGGAGAGCCGGCCCCGTCCCCGCCGGAAGGCCGGCCCCGTCCCGGCCGACGAGTACGGCGAGCGGGCGAAGGTCAACGAGTGAAGGCACGCGTCCGCACGTACCGTCGATTGCATGGCCCACACCGACGCGGGCGCGGAACTGGACCCCGTGCACCCCGTCCCCGTGCCTCATCCCGTTCCGCCGAACCAGGTGACGCGGGCGGAGGGGCTGACCGGCGCCGAGGTCGCCGAGCGTCTCGCCCGCGGCGAGGTCAACGACGTACCGGTGCGCAGCAGTCGCTCCCTCGCCGACATCGTCCGCGCGAACGTCCTCACCCGCTTCAACGCGATCATCGGCGTGCTCTGGCTGATCATGCTGTGCGTCGCCCCGATCCAGGACAGCCTCTTCGGCTTCGTCATCCTCGCCAACACCGGCATCGGGATCCTCCAGGAGTGGCGGGCGAAGCAGACCCTCGACTCGCTCGCCGTCATCGGCGAGGCGCGCCCGACGGTCCGCCGCGACGGCACCGCCGTCGCGATCTCCACCTCCGAGATCGTCCTCGACGACGTGATCGAGGTCGGACCGGGGGACAAGGTCGCCGTCGACGGCGCCTGCGTCGAGGCCGACGGGCTGGAGATCGACGAGTCGCTGCTCACCGGCGAGGCCGACCCCGTCGTCAAGCGGCCCGGCGACCACGTCATGTCCGGCAGCTTCGTCGTCGCGGGCGGCGGGGCCTTCCAGGCCACCCGGGTCGGCCGCGAGGCCTACGCCGCCCGGCTCGCCGAGGAGGCCTCCCGCTTCACCCTGGTCCGCTCCGAGCTGCGCACCGGCATCTCGACCATCCTCAAGTACGTGACGTGGATGATGGTGCCGACCGCCGTCGCGCTCGTCATCAGTCAGCTCGTGGTCAAGGACACCGACCTGAAGGCCTCCCTGGCCCGCACCGTCGGCGGCATCGTGCCCATGGTCCCCGAAGGGCTGGTCCTGCTCACCTCGGTCGCCTTCGCCATCGGTGTGATCCGGCTGGGCCGCAAGCGGTGCCTCGTCCAGGAACTGCCCGCCATCGAGGGGCTGGCCCGCGTGGACACCGTCTGCCTGGACAAGACCGGCACGCTCACCGAGGGCGGCATGGACCTCACCGAGCTGAGGACGCTGAACGGCCACGAGGAGTCGTACGTACGCCAGGTCCTCGGCGCCCTCGGCGAGTCCGACCCGCACCCGAACGCCTCCCTCCAGGCGATCATCGACGCCTGCCCGAACACCGAGGAGTGGCGGTGTGTGGAGTCGCTCCCCTTCTCCTCCGCCCGCAAGTACAGCGGGGCCGGCTTCGAGGGCAACGGCGAGTCCAGTACGTGGCTGCTGGGCGCGCCGGACGTCCTCCTCCCCGCCGACGACCCCGCCCTCGCCCAGACCAACCAGCTGAACGAGCGGGGCCTGCGCGTCCTGCTGCTCGCCCGCGCCGTCCGCGAACTGGACGACACCGAGGTCGCCCGCGACGCCGTGCCCGCCGCGCTCGTCGTCCTGGAGCAGCGGCTGCGGCCCGACGCCGCCGACTCCCTGCGCTACTTCGCCGAGCAGGACGTCCGCGCCAAGGTGATCTCCGGTGACAACGCGGTCTCCGTGGGCGCGGTGGCCGCCAAGGTCGGTCTCGCCGGCACCGCCGTCGACGCCCGCCGGCTGCCCGCCGAACGGGAGGCGATGGCGCGCGATCTCGACGAGGGGACCGTGTTCGGGCGAGTCACCCCGCAGCAGAAGCGGGACATGGTGGGCGCGCTCCAGTCGCGCGGCCACACGGTCGCGATGACCGGTGACGGCGTGAACGACGTCCTCGCCCTGAAGGACGCCGACATCGGTGTGTCGATGGGCTCGGGTTCGGAGGCCGCCCGGGCGGTCGCCCAGATCGTGCTGCTGGACAACAGCTTCGCCGTGCTTCCGTCGGTGGTCGCGGAGGGGCGGCGGGTGATCGGCAACATCACCCGGGTGGCGACCCTGTTCCTGGTCAAGACGGTCTACTCGGTGCTGCTGGCCGTGCTGGTGGTGTGCTCACAGGTGGAGTACCCGTTCCTGCCGCGGCACCTGACCCTGCTGTCCACGCTCACCATCGGTGTCCCCGCCTTCTTCCTGGCGCTCGCCCCGAACACGGAACGGGCCCGGCCCCACTTCGTCCGGCGGGTCATGCGCTACGCGGTGCCCGGCGGGCTGGTGGCGGCCGCGGCGACGTTCGCGACGTATCTGATCGCCCGCCACCACTACACCGGGCCGGACGCGCTCGACGCGGAGACCAGCGCCGCCACGCTCACCCTCTTCCTGGTCGCGATGTGGGTGCTGGCGATCATCGCCCGCCCCTACACCTGGTGGCGGATCGCGCTGGTGGCCGCGATGGGCGTGGCCTTCGTGTGCGTGCTGGCCGTGCCCGCGCTCCAGCACTTCTTCGCGCTGCGGCTGGTGGGGACGGCGATGCCCTGGCTCGCGGTGGGCACCGCCGTGGTGGCGGCGATCGTCCTGGAGTTCCTGTGGAAGCGGGCCGGCCGCCACTTCCCCGTCTGAGGTGTGCCTACCGCCCGCAGCCGATCTCGCTCATGTCCGCCGGGTCGGCGGGACCCCGGCCGCTGAATTCGACCGCCTCGACAACGCCCGTCCGGCCCCCAGCGCCCGCCCCCGACCCGAGGTCCGACCGCTACCCGGATCCCAGCCTCTGACCGGCGTCCGCCCCCTGCGCGACGCCCGGGCTCTGGGCGGACGCCCTCACAGGGACCCCCCACTCACCGCGACCACTCCCATGCCCGGCACGAACTCAGAGCCTCAGTCGAACCAGCGGTCGCGGGCCAGTTCCTCCGTGCGGGTCGGGTCCTCCAGCAGGGCGGCCACCTCGAAGCGGCGGGGCCACTGGCCCGACGCCCAGGCGAGACCGGCGGCGACGCCCTCCAGGGTGGCCGCGTGCAGGACGCCGTCGGAGGTGAGACGCCAGTCCAGCTCGGTGGCGTCGACGACGAGTTCCTCGTGCTCGACGTACGTGGCGGGCGTGCGCGGGCCGAGCAGGACCCGCACCGCGTCCGGTACGTCGTGCTCGGTGCCCTCGGAGTCCACGGACCCGGTGATCGACTCGCTCAGCCGCCGCACCTGGAACAGTTCGGCCAGCTCGGCGGCCCGTGACGGCGGTACCGGCAGCAGCGGAACGCCGGAGGTGAACGGCAGCAGGTCCGGGGAGTCGCACACCACGGCGTCGGCGGCGTCCACGACCTCGACCCGCCCGTCGACCACGGCCCGCAACTCGTCGGGCAGGGTCACCTGCTCCGGGTCCAGCTCGGCGAGTGCGCCGTAGAGCGCGTGCAACTGCGTGGAGGTCACCGGCCGACCGGGGTCGGCGAGCCGGTCGAGGAGTTCGGCGGCGCCGCCCGGCTCGTCGAGCAGCGCGGCGACGGAGGTGCGCACGCCGAGCGCCCGCAGCACCTGCTCGTCGTCGAAGCCGGTGGCGTCGGCCTCGTCGTACAGGCCGCGCAGCAGCGGGTCGGATCCGGCGGCGCGCAGGCCGGCCGGGCGGCGCCCGCCGAGCACCGGGTGCCCGCGCAGCCACCAGGCGGTGTACGACCGTACGACCTCGTGGGTGCCGTCCGGCAGCAGGATCCGCACCGGCTGGACGAGCGCGTCCCGCAGCGGGGGCCGGGACAGCAGCGCCAGGGCCCGGGGCCACTGGTCGTCGTCGACGAGGTCCAGGTCGCGCACGGCGACGATCTCGGTGGCGACCGGCGGCACCGGGGTGTCCGGGAAACGGTCCAGGACGTCCTCGCACCACACGTCGACGGCGTCGAGCAGTCCGGGGTCGTCCGGCTCGGGGAAGTCGCTCTCGCGCGGCTCCAGTTCGTCCGGGTCGAGGACGACGTCCGTGGCCCGGACGAGCGCGAAGTCCACCAGGACGCCGCAGGCGGCCAGCGGCCGCTCCCCCCACTTGTCGGCCAGTTCCCGGTCCACGGACGGGAGCTCGCCCTCGCGCATGACCTGGGCGAACGGGCCGTCGGGGAAGACCAGTTCACCGGCCGGGGCCAGTTCGCCGTCCTCGTCGGGCAGGGCGAGCGCACCGAGCCAGGGCTCGTCGCCCGGCTCCAGGCCCGCGTCCCGGACCAGGGTGAGCACGGTGTCGGCGAGTTCCTCGGCGTCCGGGGTGTCCTCGTCCCAGCCGCCGGCGTCCTCGTCGAGGGAGGCGGCGACCGCGGCCCGCACCTGCGCGGTGGTGAGCACCGCCCGCGGGGTCGCGGGCAGGGCGCCGAGCTTCTGGAGGACCGGGTGGGCGGCGTCGGGGTGGGCGACCTTCAGCCCGAGCCGGGCCAGCACCTCCGGGTCGGCCGGGGCGTCGTCGGGGGTGGGCAGCAGCACCTGCCGGGGCCCGATCGTCGTACGGCCGTCGGCCAGGGGCACCGGCAGCCCGGAGAGCCGGTCGGGGTCGACGCCCGCCAGGCTGTCGTACAGCCGCTGCCACCAGCCCGGCTCCTTCTCCAGGCCGGCCAGCCGGTCGATCGCGTCGGTCAGCGGCAGCCGGGCCACGCCCAGCGTGCGCAGCTCCGCGCGCCGCTCCAGCCCGGCGGGCAGCAGGGTGGGCAGCACCCCGGCGAGCACGCGCACGGTGTCGGCGCCCGCGCCCTCGATCACCTCGGCGTCGCGCGGCCGCAGCGACTCGGGCAGGTCGGTCTCGTGCGCCCTGGGCGGTGCGGCGGGCGGCAGGAACGAGGTGCGGGCCAGCCGCTCGAGGATCGCCTGCCGCAGCGCCCCGTCCAGTTCGCCCTTGCCCAGCGGGCCGGGCACCAGGTCGATGATGCCCTCGGCCACCGGACGCCACTCGGCGAGGAGACCGGCGTAGGCGTCGGCGGCGCGCTGCACCAGGAAGTCGGTGAGCGGTCCCGGCGCGGTGTGCCGGCGGGTGGTGTCCAGCGGGAACGAGGCGATGAGCAGCGCCGGGACGCCCAGCGGCTCGTCGCTCGGGGTGGGTGCGTGCACCACGGGGCCGGTACGCGGGCGGACCGGGTTGCCGTAGGCGTCGACGGGCACGGCCCAGGTGACCGACCAGTGAGGGCGCAGCCGCTCCTCCACCGGGCGGTCGGCGAGCAGGTCGGGCGTGAGGGGGCCGTGGGCGGAGGAGGTGCGCCAGTGGGTGATGCCGTCGCGGCCGTCCTCGACGACGGTGAACGCGCCGTCGGTGCGCCGGCTCAGCGTGCGCGGGGCCTCGTCGCCGATCTCCACCACGACCTCCTCCAGCCCGGGCAGGGCGAGGAGCAGGGCGTCGTCGACGGCGTGCAGCAGCCGTTCGGCCAGGTCGGCGGCGGCCGTGTCGCGCAACGGCAGGATGACGACCGTGTCGTAGGGGTCGGGGGCGGTGCCCTCGGCGGCGAACGGCAGCCGCAGCAGCGGCACGTGCCCGTCGCGGCGGCGGATCTCGTCGCCGAGGCCGGGGCTGTGCCGGGCGGTCTCCTCGGCCAGGTCGCGGGCCTCGGCCAGGGACCAGCGCACCCCGCCGTGCCGGCCGACCACCGCGGGCTCGTCGGTGACGGCGAGGACGGCGGCGAAGCCGACGCCGAAGCGGCCCACGGAGGGTGCCGCCGCGCCGGCGGTGTCCCGCTTGGCGGAGGCGCGCAGCGTGGCCAGCGACTCCACGCCGGCCGCGTCCAGCGGGGCGCCGGTGTTGGCGGCGAGGAGGACGCCGTCGCGCAGCGTGAGGCGCAGCCGGCCGGGCACGCCCGCGCGGGCGGCGGCGTCGGCGGCGTTCTGCGCCAGCTCGACCACGAGCCGGTCCCGGTAGCCGCCGAGGACCAGGTCCTCCTCGGCGTTGGCGTCCTCGCGGAACCGGGCCGGGCTGGCCGCCCAGGCGTCCAGCACACCGCGCCGCAGGCGCACGGTCCCGAACGGATCGCCCCCGGCGGACGGCTGCACCAACATGCTCACGTTGTTCATTCTCCTCACGAGAGAGCAGCCCGTCCGGCGCTCGAGGACGAGGCCGTCGAGGCCGACGGGGGGCTGGGGGCAGCGCCCCCAGGGACACGAACCGCGACGCATCCGCGCAGACGCACCCGCGGGAGAAACGCACCGGGGCTACGAGTGTCCCAGCTCCGCCGTGTCCTCGTCGGAGACGTCGGGCACCGAGCCGGAATCCTTGGCCGGCCGCAGCGGGAACGGGTCCACCCGCGTCTCGTCGATCACCGGCGGGGCCGGCCGGGGCGGCTTCGGCATGACCGCGGCCTCGGAGTGTCCGCCGCAGCCGTAGGCCAGCGACACGATGTGCCCGTCGGCCGGGGAGAACTCGTTGGCGCACACCCCGAAGGCCTGGCCCAGGGAGCCGCCGACCGGCACCAGGAAGCCGCAGGTCACGCAGGACGCCGGGGCCGCCTGCGCCATCGGGGTCTTCGCGCCGTACGCCTCCTCCCAGCGGTCGGCCGCGACATGCAGGCCGTAGCGGGACAGGACCCGGGCGCGGCGCATGCCCAGTTCCTCGGCGACGGCCGCGATGGAGCCCCGCGAGGGCGCCGCGGGCAGGTTCTTCGGCGGGCCGGCGGTGACGTCGGCGTCCTCGGCCTCCGCCAGCTCGGCCATGTCGCCGGAGACGGCGGCGTTCGGCGCGGGTTCGTCCTCGCCGGAGAAACCGGGCTCCAGCCGGAGGTCATCGGCGTCGGTGGGCAGCAGGTCGCCGGGGCCCATGTCGCCGGGGCGCAGCCGCTCGCTCCACGGCACCCACTCGGGGGCCAGGAGCGCGTCGGGGCCGGGCAGCAGGACGGTCTCGTCCAGGGTGACGATCTTCGCGCGGGAGGCGCGGGCCACCGTCACCGCCCAGCGCCAGCCCCGGTAGCCGAACTCCTTGCACTCGAAGAAGTGCGTGACGACCCGGTCGCCCTCCGAGACCAGGCCCACCTGCTCGCCGACGACGCCGGGCGCGGCCGCCTCCTCGGCTGCGGCGCGGGCGAGGTCGACGGCCTCGGCGCACAGGCGGTCGGGGGTGCGGCTTCGCGTGCTCGCTGCGCTCACAGGTATCGCTTCTCTCCTACGCCGTCTTCCGGGTGCGCCGGCCTGAAGGCGGCGGGGCGGGCGGAGCGGACCCGTGGACCGCGTCGACGTCCGCGCCCGATCGCGCTCGGGCGCACCTACGTCATCCATTCTGCGGTATGCACGTAAGGCGCGCGGCCGAGAACGTTCGCCACGGCGCGCTACGCACGCTACCTTCTCGCTGCCGCTGGGCCTACACCGGCGGTTGACTCGCCACCGGCCGACGAGCGGTTTCCGGGGGTACGGGGCTGGGCCCGTCGGGGGCCGGTCGGCCCGATCCATGACGTAATGGCGCTACTTGCGGCCGTCTCGGGGCACTATGACGGAGTGGCAGCCGCGAGGACGCCCCAGGAGACCGCCGGGCTCGGTGAGCCGGAGGGGTTGAACGGGAGCAGCAGCCGGGGGAGTGGTTCGGGCCGGTTCGGCGGGCCCGTCCGCGCGGTCGGCCGTGCCCTGCGCCGTCCGGTCGCGGCGACCGTCCGCGGCATCCGCCGGGTCACCCACGCGCACGGCGCGGGTGAGTCCGGGCTCGGCAAGCTGATCGAACTGCACGCGGTGAACGGCGCCGGGGACGTCATGGTCACCGTCGCGCTCGCCTCCACCGTCTTCTTCTCCGTCCCCACCGACGAGGCCCGCGGGCGGGTCGCGCTCTACCTCGCCATCACGATGGCGCCGTTCACGGTGCTCGCGCCGGTGATCGGCCCGCTGCTGGACCGGCTGCCGCACGGGCGGCGCGCCGCGATGGCCGCCGCGATGCTCGCCCGGGCGCTGCTCGCGCTGGTCATCGCGGGCGCGGCGGCCGGCGGCAGCCTGGAGCTGTATCCGGCGGCGCTGGGCGTCCTGGTCGCGTCCAAGGCGTACGGGGTGGTCCGCAGCGCTGTCGTGCCACGGCTGCTGCCGCCGCGTTTCTCCCTGGTGAAGGCGAACTCGCGGGTGACCCTCGGGGGTCTGCTCGCCACCGGGGTGGCCGCGCCGGTCGGGGCGGGGCTGCATCTGCTCGGTCCCCGCTGGCCGCTCTACGGCGCGTTTGTGATCTTCGTCGCGGGGACGTTCCTGTCGTTCTCCCTGCCACCGAAGGTCGACTCGGCCAAGGGTGAGGACCGGGCGCTGCTCTCGGCGGACGAGCAGCACCTGCACGGGCCGAGCACCAGGCCGCCCAGGCGGCCCGGGCTGCGCACCGTCGGGCCGGCCGTCACGCACGCCCTGGCCGCCAACGCCGCGCTGCGCTGCCTGTCCGGCTTTCTGATCTTCTTCCTGGCCTTCCTGCTGCGGGAGCACCCGCTGGCCGGTCAGAGCGCGGCGGTGTCGCTGGGCATAGTGGGGGTCGCGGCGGGCGCGGGCAACGCGCTCGGCACGGCGGTCGGGGCGTGGCTGCGGTCGCGGGCCCCGGAGATCATCATCGTGACGGTCGTCGCGGTCGTGCTGGGCGCGGCGATCACGGCCGCGGTGCTGTTCGGCACGTTCCTGGTGACCTGCCTGGCCGCGATCGCCGGTTTCGGACAGGCGCTGGGCAAGCTGTCCCTGGACGCCCTGATCCAGCGGGACGTGCCGGAGCTGGTGCGCACGTCGGCGTTCGCGCGCTCCGAGACGCTGCTGCAGATGTCCTGGGTGTTCGGCGGCGCGATCGGCATCGTGCTGCCCCTCAACGGGGTGCTGGGCCTGTCGGTGGGCGCCGCGATCGTCGCCGCCGGCTGGATCCCCACGGTCCGCGGTCTGCTGGCCTCGGCCCGCCACCACAACGCCCGCCGCCCCGAGCCGGCCTGACCGCCACCGCCCGGCCGCACCTGGGAACATCCCCAGGCGACAGCCCCAGGCGACAGCCCCAGGCGACAGCCCCGGGCCACGCCGGCCTTGCACCACGGGCCCTCGCCCACGCCTGCCACCGCTCCGGAACGGCCCGACGGCACGGCGCACGCCCGCCCCGGGGCGGGTCGCTGCGCGGCGGTGGCGTCGGCTCCTCCGGTCGGGGTGCGGCACGCCGTACCCCCGCGTGGCCGGGCGGCTGGAGGTGCCCGATAGCCTTCGGCCATGACCTCGCTGCAATCCGCTGTGCGACGCCGCCGCGCCGTCGCCGCCGCCGGTGCCGTATCCGCCGGACTGCTCGCCCTGTCGGCCTGCTCCGAGCCGACGCCGATCGCCACGATCACCGTCGGCGACGACTCGGTGCACTCGGAAGCCACCTGCTACAACGACGGCAAGGCGATCAAGACCTCCGACCTGCCGAAGTGCCTGAAGTCGGACGAGACGATCAAGGTGGACCCCACCGAGACCGTCCGGTTCGGTGTCGACCCCGACATCGCGGACAAGGGCTGGACCATCCTGATGAACGGTCAGCCGCTGGTCGAGTCCACCAAGAAGACCTACCAGACCATTCCGGGCAGCGTGTTCTTCAACGCCCAGTACGGCGCCAGCGGCGACTCGACGTGGGTGGCCATCGCGCAGGGCGAGAAGAGCCCCACCGGCGTGTGGTCCTTCAAGCTGCAGAAGGCCTCCTGACCGGGTCCCGCCCTCGGTGACCTTCGTACGTGTCCTCGTCGCCACCGCGGTCCCGGCCGAGCGGGACGCGGTGGCACAGGCGTTCTCCGGGCCGGCCGCGCGGGAGGTGCCGCTGCCCGGGGCGACGCTGCACCGGCTCGCGGGACCGGCCGGCTCCTGCCGGTTCGACCTGCTGGCCGCCGGGGTCGGCCCGGCGCTCGCCGCCGCCTCCACCGCCACGGCGCTCACCGCCGCCGCGCTGACCGGCGCCCCGTACGATCTCGCCGTGTCCGCCGGTATCGCGGGCGGCTTCGCGCCGGACGCGACCGCCGCACGGGCGCCCGGCGCGGCGTCCGGGGCCCCCGTCGGGTCGCTCGTCGTCGCCGACGAGATCACCGCGGCCGATCTGGGCGCCGAGACCGGCGACGGGTTCCTGCCGGTGACCGGACTCGGCTTCGGCACCATCACGCACCGCCCGCCCGAATCACTCGTACGGGCGATCGCGGCCGCGACCGGCGCGGCCACCGGCACCGTGCTGACCGTCTCGACCGTGACCGGCACCGCCGCCCGCGCAGGGGACCTGCGCGCGCGCCACCCTCACGCGCTCGCCGAGGCCATGGAGGGCTTCGGCGTCGCCGAGGCGGCGGCGGCACACGGCGTCCCCGTGCTGGAACTGCGCGCGGTCTCCAACGCCGTGGGCCCGCGCGACCGCGCCGCCTGGCGGATCGGCGCCGCCCTGACCGCCCTGACCGAGGGCTTCGGGAAGATCGCCCCCGTACTGGAGAGTTGGAACCCCCATGAACTCTGAGCACCGGCGACTGCGGATCGCCTACTCGCCCTGCCCCAACGACACCTTCGTCTTCGACGCCCTCGCCCACGGCCGCGTCCCGGACGCGCCCGCGCTGGACGTCACGTTCGCCGACATCGACATCACCAACGGCATGGCCGAGCGCGGCGAGTTCGACGTGCTGAAGGTGTCGTACGCCGTGCTGCCCTACGTCCTCGGCGAGTACGTGCTGCTGCCCGCCGGCGGCGCGCTGGGCCGGGGCTGCGGGCCGCTGGTGCTCACCCGCGAGCCGCAGGCCGAACTGACGGGCCGTACCGTCGCCGTGCCGAGCGAGAGGTCGACGGCGTACCTGCTGTTCCGGCTGTGGGCCGCGGACACCGTCCCCGGCGGGGTCGGGGAGATCGTGGTCATGCCGTTCCACGAGATCATGCCGGCCGTGCGGGACGGGAAGGTGGACGCCGGGCTGGTCATCCACGAGGCCCGCTTCACGTACCAGAACTACGGCCTGCACAAGCTCGCCGACATGGGCGAGCACTGGGAGGACACCACCGGCCTGCCGATCCCGCTCGGCGCGATCATCGCCAAGCGGTCCCTGGGCACCGGGACGCTGACCCGGCTCGCCGACTCGATCCGGGCGTCCGTGCGCGCCGCCTGGGACGACCCCGAGGCGTCCCGGCCGTACGTCATGGAGCACGCCCAGGAGATGGACCCCGCCGTCGCCGACCAGCACATCGGCCTGTACGTCAACGAGTTCACCGCCGACCTCGGCCCCGACGGCTACGCGGCGATCCGCGGGCTGCTCACCCGCGCGGCGGCCGAGGGACTCCTTCCGCCCCTCGGTCCCGACGCGCTCGCCTTCCCCTGAGGGCGGCCTCGCGGGGACATCGAGGCGGTTCCTCCGAGCGGGTCACACGTCCAGTTGGTCGGCGACCGCGCGGAGCAGTCCGGCGACCTTCTTGCCGGAGGTTTTCTCGGGGTAGCGGCCGCGTTCCAGGGTCTGGCCGACGCTCTCCAGGAGCGTGGTCAGATCCTGCACGATGGAGAGCAGCTCGTCCGGCTTCTTGCGCTGCGCGGCCGCGACCGAGGGGGCCGGTTCCAGGACCGTCACCGAGAGCGCCTGGTCACCGCGCTGCCCGGCGACCACGCCGAACTCCACGCGCTGTCCCGGCTTGAGCGTGTCCACTCCGGCGGGCAGGACCGAGGAATGGACGAAGACGTCACCGCCGTCGTCACGGGAGAGAAAGCCGAAGCCCTTCTCACTGTTGAACCACTTGACCTTGCCGGTGGGCACGTCTGTCCTCGTCCCTCGTACTCGTCGGGAAACTGCATCGGAAACGGCTCTGGATAACACTGGGGCGGGTCGCGCCCGACCCGCCGGTACCAAGGCTAATGGTCTTCGGGCGGGTGGCAAGACGTCGCCCGGTTGTTCCCTCGGGCTGGGAACTACCCTGGTCCGGTGCGTGACAAAACCCAAACGAATTCCGCCGCGGCCGGTGACGGCCTGATCCGTGCCGGTGCCATCGTGTTCTTCATCGGTGCGGCGGCCACTCTGGTCACAGTGGCCCCGCTGTTCCTCGGGGTGAGGCCGTTTCCCACCTATATGTTCGGACTGAGCATGCTCATGGGCGTCGGCTTCCTGATCGCGGGCGCCGGAGTGCTGCGGTCGATCGCCGCGCAGCGCCGTCAGGCGCGCGGCGGCGCCGAGTCGGCGGCCCCGTCGCGGTAGTCGGCGCCGAGGCGCGCGTCCTCGGCCGAAAAGCGCGCGTCATGGTCCGAAAACCACTGCGGGAATCCGGTCAGATCGGCGAGGACGACATCCGCGCCGGCCTCCCGCAGTTCCCTCTCGCCGCACGGCCCGGTGGCCACCGCCACCGACAGGGCACCGGCCGCCCGGGCGCCCCGTACGTCGCCCACGTGATCGCCGACGTACACCCGCGCACCGTACTCGCGCAGCGCCTCGGCCTTCTGCTCCGCCCACAGGTCGCCGATCACCGCGTCCGGTTCGATGCCGAGGTGCTCCAGGTGCAGCTTGGCGTTCGGCTCGTACTTGGCGGTGACGACGATGGCCCGCCCCCCGGCCCGCCGCACGGCCGCGACCGCCTCGCGCGCGCCGGGCAGGGCCGGCGTCGGGGCGACGGCGAACGACGGGTACATCTCGCGGTACAGATCGGCCACGGCCGCGACCCGCTCGGCCGGGAACCAGTTGATCAGCTCCTCCGCGAGCGGCGGGCCGAGCCGCGTGACCGCCAGGTCGGCGTCGATGTGGGTGCCGGTCCGCTCCGACAGCGCCACGTAGCAGGCGCGGATGCCGGGGCGGGAGTCGATGAGGGTCATGTCGAGGTCGAAGCCGACGGTCAGCGGGCGAGAAGTCATATGGGCCATTGTCCCAGGGGCCGTACGGGCCCGAGGCACCGGCCGGTGTGACGTACGTCCGGCCGCCGGCGGACAGGTCGGCCACCGGCGGACAGGTCAGCCGCCGCGCGTACGGCCGCCGGCCGCAGGTCTGCGGTCGGCCCACTGTCGGTGGCCGGCTACTGGCGCCGCCGCTGCGAACGCCACAGCAGGAACAGCGCCGACAGCACGGCCGCGGCGCGCACCACCCACGGCCAGGTCTGGGCGATGGCGTCGTTCATGTGGCCCTGGGCGATGGGGGTGCCCCACCGGTCGTTGCTGCGGCCCCACAGCCACAGCAGCCCGGCGGCGAGCGCCAGGCCGGGCAGGCCCATGACGGCCCACTTGGACTCGGCCGGGGTCAGGCGCCGCGAGCCGTAGGCGATGATCCAGCCCAGCAGCAGCGCGAACCAGTTGCCGAGCACCGCGCCGGCCACCAGCAGCCCGGCGGCGATCAGGAGGAGCGGGTTGCTCCAGCCACCGGTGCGCCGGGCCGGCAGGGCGAGGAGCCGACGGCGGGGCGGGGACTCGGGGTCGGCGGTCGCCGCGTCCGTCTCCGCGGCGGGAGCGGCCTCCGCCCGCGCGGGGTCCGCCTGCCGGGCGGGGTCCTGTCGCGGCGGGGGCTTGAGCAGCTCCGGAATCTCCACGCCGCCGACGAAGCCCGGCACGTCGTCGCCGATCCCGAAGGGACTGTCGTCCGCGGTCCACCCGTCGGGGCGGGCCGACACGGCGCCGAGTTCGTCGGCGGTCGCCAGGTGCGGTGGGGAGGCGGCGCCCGAGGGCGGCGGACCCGCCGGGGGCCGGGCGGGGCGTGGACGCGGCACGACCCGGCGCAGCCCCTTCGGCCGCTCCTCCTCCGCGTCGGGTGTCTCCGGCGCCCCGGTCTCGCGCTGCACGGGCACGGCGGCGGGCGGGGCCTGCGGCGCCCGCCCGGTCCGCGCACGGGCGTCGCCGCTCCGGCCCGCCTCCGCGACGATCTCGTCGGGGCTGCCGAGCCGGTCGAGGATGCGCCGCACCGCCGCGGGGCTGTCCACGGCGGCCCTGGCCCGGCACCGGTCGATCTCGTCGCGCAGCTCCGAGACCAGTCGCATCCGCGTCGCCGAGGACAGCTGCCGCTGCTGTGCGACGTCCCCGACACGGCTCAGATACTCGTAGACGACCTGGTCGCTCTCGATCCCCACGGAACCCCTCCGGGGCGGCTGTCCTCGAATCCGTGGGGACGAAGGTACCGCGTGCTCCGCAGTCGTCGTAGCGGCTCGCGGGCGCGCCGCTACGGGAACGGACGAGCGCCCCGCGGGCGAACGAGCGGTCAAACGCGCACATCCACCCGCTACCGTGGTTCGGATGAGCAGCGATGAGAAACCGGCACCGGCCCCCCGCTCGCTCGCGGAGGCGCTTCGCGCGCGCGACGACGCCTCCCTGGCCACGCTGCTGCGCAGCCGGCCCGATCTCATCACGCCGGTCCCGACGGATCTCACCCAGCTCGCCACCCGCGCCGGGACCCGCGCCTCGGTGGTGCGCGCTCTGGAACGGCTGGACCGGTTCGCGCTCCAGACCGCGGAGGCGCTGGCGGTGGCCGGCGACCCGGCGACGTACGCGGAACTCCTCGGCCTGATGGCCGGGGACGCCGGTGATCCCGCCGTGGCCACCGCCCTGCCCCGGGCCGTCGCCACGCTGCGCGAGCAGGCCCTGGTCTGGGGCGGCGACGACCGGCTGCGCCTGGTGCGCACCGCCCGCGAACTGCTGGCGCCCTCGCCGCAGCACCCGTCGCCGACCGGGCTCGGACCGAGCGTGCAGGAGGCGACGGCGGGCATGTCGCCGGGGCGCATCCAGGAGATCCTCACCGCCACGGGGCTTCCATCGACCCACGACTCGGTCTCCGCGGTGGCCTCGCTGACCGCCCTGTTCACCGACCGCGAGCGGATGGCCGCGCTGCTCGCCGAGATCCCGGCAGACTCGCTCGACGTGCTCGAACGGCTGGTGTGGGGGCCGCCGTACGGCCAGGTCACCGCCGATCCCGCGCCCCGGTTGCGGCGGCTGCTCGACCGGGGTCTGCTGCTGCCCACCGCGCCCGGCACGGTCGTCCTGCCGCGCGAGGTGGCGCTGCATCTGCGTGCGGGCCGCGCGCACCGCGCGCCCGAGCCGCTGCCGCCCGCCGTGGAGGCGGCCGCGACGCACCGTCCAGAGGTGGTGGACGCGACGGCGGCCGGACAGGCGTACACCGCGCTGGCCACCGTGGAAGAACTGCTCAAGGACTGGGACGAGGGCGGACCGAGCGTGCTGCGCGCAGGTGGTCTGAGCGTGCGCGACCTCAAGCGCACCGCGGTCGCCCTGGACGTCTCCGAACCGGTGGCCGCCTTCTGGGTGGAGCTCGCCCACGCGGCCGGACTGCTGGCCTCCGACGGGGAGGCGGACGAGCGGTACGCGGCTACCCCGGCCTACGACGAGTGGCTGGACCGGCCCCCCGCCGAGCGCTGGGCCCGGCTGGCGGAGGCCTGGCTGACCGGGACGCGGACGCCGGGCCTGGTCGGCGGGCGCGACGCCAAGGACCGCACGCTGTCCGCGCTCGGCCCCGGCCTGGACCGCTCGGCCGCGCCGGAGGTACGGCACCGGGTGCTGACCCTGCTCGCCGGACTGCCCGAGGGAACCGAGCCGTCGGCCGAGTCGGTGCTGGCCCGGCTGCGCTGGGAACGCCCGCTGCGCGGCCCGCAGCGCGATCAGGAGCACGACCTGCGCGGCCGGCTCGCCCGGTGGACACTGTCCGAGGCGGAGCAGCTGGGCGTCACCGGCCGGGGTGCTCTCTCGGCGCACGGACGGGCGCTGCTGGGCGCGCCGCCGGCCCCGGCCTCCGCACCACCCGTTCCCGCGCACCCCGTTCCCGCGCAGCCTGTTCTCCCGCACCCGGCGCCCGCGGCGCGCGGGCGCACGGTGCCCGCGCCGGAGGCCGCGCCCGTGGGCCGGGGCGGTCCCGCTTCCGGTCCCGGGGACAAGCTGCCCGTCCACCGGCACCACCCGTCCGCCGTGGTCCCCGACCCCCTGACCGCCCGGGAGCCCCTCTCCCCCGCCGAGCAGGCCACGGCCACCGCCGCGGCCGCCCGTCTGCTCGCCCCGCTGCTGCCCGAACCCCTGGACCACGTGCTGCTCCAGGCGGATCTGACGGCGGTGGCGCCCGGACCGTTGCAGCGCCCGCTGGCCGAGACGCTGGGGGTGCTCGCGGACGTGGAGTCCAAGGGCGGCGCGACCGTGTACCGGTTCACCCCGGCCTCCGTGCGCCGCGCCCTGGACGCCGGCCGGACCGCCGCCGACCTGCACGCGTTCCTCGCCGAACACTCCCGTACGCCGGTGCCGCAGCCGCTGTCCTACCTCGTCGACGACGTGGCCCGGCGCCACGGGCATCTGCGCGTCGGGGCCGCCTCGGCGTATGTGCGCTGTGACGACGACGCGCTGCTGAACGAGATCCTGGCCGACAAGCGGTCCGCCGGGCTGCGGCTGCGCCGTCTCGCGCCGACCCTGCTGGCCACCCAGGCCGACCCGGGCACGCTTCTGGAAGGCCTGCGCGCCATGGGCTACGCCCCGGCCGCCGAGTCGGCGGAGGGCGACGTCCTGATCACCCGGGCGGACTCCTACCGCACCCCGCCGCGCACCGCCCCCGAACCCGTCCCGGAGGGTCCGCCCACCCCGGACGCCACTCTTCTGTCGGCGGCGATCCGCGCCATCCGGGCGGGCGACCTGGCCTCCATCGCCCCGCGCAAGCCGACCGCGGACCCCGTGGCGGGCGGCGAGCTGCCCCGCACCGGCGCCGCCGAGACCCTGGCCACGGTGCAGGCCGCCGTGCTCACCGGTGAGGCCCTGTGGATCGGGTACGTCAACGCCGAGGGCGCCGCCAGCCAGCGGGTCATCGCCCCGATCCGGGTCGAGGGCGGCTTCGTGACGGCGTACGACCACACCGCCGACGAGGTGCGGACGTATCCGCTGCACCGGATCACAGGGGTGGCCGAGCTCGCCGACGAAGGGGCCTGAAGGCCTGCCGTGCGACCGTCGTCACGGCCGTGATCGGCGGTACGTAGGGCACACTGGACGTTTGGTCACACGGAAAGGGCGCTGCGCGTGAATGGTCCCCTGATCGTCCAGTCGGACAAGACCCTGCTGCTCGAGGTCGACCACGAGCGGGCCGACGACTGCCGTCGCGCCATCGCGCCGTTCGCCGAGCTGGAGCGGGCGCCCGAGCACATCCACACCTACCGCGTCACCCCTCTCGGCCTGTGGAACGCCCGCGCCGCCGGGCACGACGCGGAGCAGGTCGTCGACGCGCTGGTGCAGTACAGCCGCTATCCGGTGCCGCACGCGCTGCTCGTCGACATCGCCGAGACGATGGACCGCTACGGCCGCCTGACCCTGACCAAGCACCCGGCGCACGGGCTGGTGCTGTCCACCACCGACCGGCCGGTGCTGGAGGAGGTGCTGAAGTCCAAGCGGATCGCCCCGCTGGTCGGGGCCCGGATCGATCCGGACACCGTGGCGGTGCATCCGTCCGAGCGCGGCCAGATCAAGCAGGTGCTGCTGAAACTGGGCTGGCCGGCCGAGGACCTGGCGGGCTACGTCGACGGCGAGGCGCACCCGATCGAGCTGCGCGAGGACGGCTGGGCGCTGCGGCCGTACCAGAAGCAGGCCGTGGAGAACTTCTGGCACGGCGGCAGCGGTGTCGTCGTCCTGCCCTGCGGGGCGGGCAAGACGCTGGTCGGCGCCGGGTCGATGGCGCAGGCCAAGTCGACCACCCTGATCCTGGTGACGAACACCGTCTCCGCCCGGCAGTGGAAGCACGAGCTGGTGAAGCGGACCTCGCTGACCGAGGACGAGATCGGCGAGTACAGCGGGACCAGGAAGGAGATCCGGCCCGTCACCATCGCCACGTACCAGGTCCTCACCACCAGGCGGAAGGGCGTCTACCCGCACCTGGAGCTGTTCGACTCCCGGGACTGGGGCCTGATCGTCTACGACGAGGTGCATCTGCTGCCCGCGCCGGTCTTCAAGTTCACCGCGGACCTCCAGGCGCGCCGCCGCCTCGGGCTGACCGCGACGCTCGTGCGCGAGGACGGCCGTGAGTCGGACGTGTTCTCCCTGATCGGGCCGAAGCGGTTCGACGCGCCGTGGAAGGAGATCGAGTCGCAGGGCTACATCGCGCCCGCCGACTGCGTCGAGGTCCGGGTGAACCTGACCGACTCCGAGCGGCTCGCCTACGCCACCGCCGAGACCGAGGAGAAGTACCGCTTCTGCGCGACCACCGACACCAAGCGGAAGGTCACCGAGGCGATCGTCCGCCGCTTCGCCGGGCAGCAGATCCTCGTCATCGGCCAGTACATCGACCAGCTCGACGAGCTGGGCGAGCATCTCGGTGCCCCCGTCATCAAGGGGGAGACGTCCAACGCCCAGCGGGAGAAGCTCTTCGACGCCTTCCGCGAGGGGGAGATCAACGTGCTGGTGGTGTCGAAGGTCGCGAACTTCTCCATCGACCTGCCGGAGGCCACGGTCGCCATCCAGGTCTCGGGCACCTTCGGCTCCCGCCAGGAGGAGGCCCAGCGCCTCGGCCGGGTGCTGCGGCCCAAGGCCGACGGCCACCAGGCCCACTTCTACTCGGTGGTCGCCCGCGACACCATCGACCAGGACTTCGCCGCCCACCGTCAGCGCTTCCTGGCCGAACAGGGCTACGCCTACCGGATCATGGACGCGGACGAGTTGCTGGCGGAGAACTGAGCGAACGCCTTCCCTCCGGCGGCCCGGCCCGCCGACGCCCCAGCACGATCCACGCCAGGAGCACGCAGGTCAGCAGCGCGTAGGGCGATGCCAGGGGCTGCTGCCACCACCGCAGGTGCAGGTCCGCGTCGCCGGCTCGGGGCACCAGCCACATCGTGCGGGCCGTGAAGCAGAGCACGGTGGCCACCGCCCAGACGCGGTGGCCCTCGGCCAGCAGCACGGCGAGCAGCGGGACGCACCACACCCAGTGGTGGGACCAGCTGATCGGCGAGACGAGGAGGGCGGTCAGGCCTGTCAGCACGATGCCCCACCGCTCCCGCCGCTGGCGTCGGGCTGCCCACAGGCCGACGGCACCCGCCACGCACGACGGGACCAGCCAGGCCGGTCCGGGCGTCGGATCGTGCAGCGCCCGGGCGATCAGTCCCTGGAGGGACTGGTTGTCGATGATCCATGGTTTCCCCACCCGGTCGGTGTCGAAGACGAGACGGGTCCAGTACTCGACGCTGGCCGCGGGCAGGACGAGCGCGCCCGCGGCGACGGTCGCGGCGTACGCGGCCAGCGCCGTGACGGCCTCCCGCCGGCGCCCGCGCAGCAGCAGATAGACGACGAAGAGTCCCGGGGTGAGCTTGATGCCGGTCGCCACCCCGATCGCGGCCCCCTTCCCGCGCGCGCCGGGCGGCCGGGTGAGGTCCCACAGGACCAGACAGGCGAGCGCGAGGTTGATCTGCCCGAACACGAAGGTCTGGAAGACCGGCTCCAGCCAGAGGGCGAGGGCCGTCGCGACGCACAGCGGGGCGGGCCCGGGCCGGCGGCCCGCGAGCCGGGCGGACAGCGAGACGAGCCAGGCGAGCAGGAGCGCGTTGCCCGCGAGGAACGCCAGCTTCAGCGCCGGCGTCGCGAGCCATGCCGTCGGCACGAACAGCAGGGCCGCGAACGGCGGGTAGGTGGCCGGCAGTCGCCCCACCGTGATCGTGAAGCCGTACAGGTCATGGCCGTGGACGACGGCCGCGCCCTCGGCCTGGTAGACCAGCGCGTCGGGCATGGGCACGCCCAAGACGGCGAGCAGGATCGCCAGGGCGGTGAAGGAGACGGCGAGCAGGACGAGGGGGGTAGCCGCCTGCGACCGGAGGGCCATCGTCCGTTCTGTCACGAACCGACCCTAATCGGTTACTTGTGGCGTATGCCTGCTTTCTCGACGTACTCCCCGAGGAGGACCACGTCGAACGCGGCGCCCACGAACACCTTGACGGCGTGCAGGGCGTCGCCCAGACGATGACGACGGCCGAGGTCACGGCCGCCGGGGACGGCCGGGCCACCGGCCGGACGGGCGGCGGGAGCCGGATGGACGGTTGCTGCGCTCATGACTCCATGGTCGATCAGAGCCCTGCGGCCGGCATCACTCCGCGGAGCCAACCTGGAAGCCTTCACGTACCCCTCTGGGGGGACCGGATCCCCTACACCCGTCGGACGGCGCCCCCTAGGGGGCGCGGAATCGACCGAGTCCGAATAAACCGGTTGGCATCCGTGCCCTCCTGCGACCTAGAATCTCCGCTCTTGCCCGCCTCCCTCCATGGAGCGCCGCCGACCGGACGGAAACCGGCCGGCAGATCCCGCAGCCGCACGGCCCGGCCGTCCAGACACCGGCTGTCTGTCCCGTAGGTCTTCCGGAGGCACCCCCTTGTCCACGCCCGCCGAACCCGCCGCGCATCCCGCCGACACCGAGGCGCGCCCGGCCGACACCGACGATCCGCTGGCCCGCGAGCGGTTCCATCTGGCCGCCTCCCGCGCCGCGCTGCGGGCCATGCGCGAGGACGTCGAGTCGCTCGACATCCGCGACGTCACCGCGAACTGGGTCAACGCCGAGGTCCTCGCCCGCCAGATCGACGAGCGCATCAAGGCGCTGGCCGACCTCAGCGACACCCCGCTGTTCTTCGGCCGCCTCGACTACCTGCACGCACCCGGCGCGGAACAGGCGGAGGGCGCCGCGGGAGAGCGCTTCTACATCGGGCGGCGGCATGTGCACGACGCCGACGGCGATCCCATGGTCATCGACTGGCGCGCACCGGTCTCCCAGCCGTTCTACCGGGCGTCCCGGAAGGACCCGATGGACGTCGGGCTGCGCCGCCGCTTCGGCTACACCGGCGGCGGCCTCACCGCGTACGAGGACGAGCACCTGTCCGACCCCGCCGAGGAGGCCACCGCCAGCAAGCTGCTCCAGCAGGAGATCGAGCGTCCGCGCGTCGGTCCGATGCGCGACATCGTCGCGACCATCCAGCCCGAGCAGGACGAGATCGTGCGGTCCGGACTGGGCGGCACGGTCTGCGTGCAGGGCGGCCCCGGCACCGGGAAGACCGCCGTCGGCCTGCACCGGGTCGCCTACCTCCTCTACGCCCACCGGGAGCGGCTGGCCCGCACCGGCACGCTGGTCATCGGCCCGAACAAGTCCTTCCTGCACTACATCGAGCAGGTGCTGCCGGCACTCGGCGAGCTGACGGTCCGGCAGGCGACCGTCGACGACCTGGTGGCCCACGTGGAGGTGCGGGGCACGGACGACGCGCCGGCCGCGATCGTCAAGGGCGACGCGCGCATGGCCCAGGTGCTGCACAGGGCCGTGTACTCGCACGTCACGATGCCCACCGAACCGGTCGTGGTGGTGCGCGGATCCCGCCGCTGGCGGGTCCCGGCGTACGAACTGGAGGATCTCGTCCGAGAGTTGCTGGACCGGGGCATCCGCTACGGCGCGGCCCGCGAGGCCCTGCCGCAGCGGATCGCGCACGCGGTGCTGGTACAGATGGAACGGGCGGGCGAGGCACCGGACGACCGGGTGCAGGACGCGGTCGCCCGCAACGCGGCGGTGAAGGCGGCCGTCAAGGCGGTCTGGCCGGCCGTCGATCCCGCCAAGCTGGTGCTGCGACTGCTGACGGACGCGGATTTCCTGGCCGCGCACGCCGAGGGCATCCTCACCGAGCAGGAGCAGAAGACCATCCTGTGGGCCAGGCCCGTACGGTCGGTGCGGTCGGCGAAGTGGTCGGCGGCCGACGCCGTGCTGATCGACGAGGCCGCCGATCTCGTCGAACGCACCCACTCCCTGGGCCACGTGGTCCTCGACGAGGCACAGGACCTGTCCCCCATGCAGTACCGGGCGGTCGGCCGGCGCTGCAGCACCGGTTCCGCGACCGTCCTGGGCGACCTGGCGCAGGGCACCACGCCGTGGGCGACCCGCACCTGGGAGGAGGCGCTGGCGCACCTCGGCAAGTCCGACGGGGTCGTCGAGGAGCTCACGGCCGGTTTCCGCGTGCCGACGGACGTCATCGCCTACGCCTCCCGGCTGCTGCCGCACATCGCGCCCGGCCTGACGTCGGTGGCGTCGGTCCGCGAGAGCCCCGGCTTCTTCGAGATCCGTCCCACCGGGGCGGACTCGGCCGGGGACGCCGGCGTGGTCGCCGCCTGCGCGGAGCTGCTGCGCAACGAGGGCTCGACCGGCCTGATCGCCGCCGACGCCCGCGTCCCGGCCCTCGCCGAGGCGCTGACGGCGGCCGGACTGACGTATCTGTCCCCCGGCCGGGAGACGACGGCCGAGACCCGTCTCACCCTGGTCCCGGCCTCGCTCGCCAAGGGTCTGGAGTACGACTACGTGGTGCTGGACGAGCCGCAGGCCGTGGTCGACGGCGAACCCGACGAACGCACCGGCCTGCGCCGCCTGTACGTGGCCCTGACCCGAGCGGTCTCGGGCCTGATCATCACCCACAAGGCGGCACTCCCGCCCCAGCTGGCCTGACCGGACGGCACGGGCACGGACCCGCTCAGACGGCGGACCCGACGGTCTCCGCGTCCAGCACCGTGCGCCACTGCGCGACCGCGTCCACCGAGACCGGGCCCGCCCAGCCGTCCGGGCGGGCCGCGCCGCCGATGTGGAAGGCGTCGATACCGGCGGCCCGCAGGGCGGGTACGTGGTCCAGGCGCAGACCGCCGCCCACCATGATCTGCTGCTCGTAGCCGGGCTGCCCGCCGCGCGCCACCTCCGCGAGGAGGGTGGGCAGGCCGTCGTCCACACCGCCGGCCGCGCCGGCGGTCAGGTACGTGTCGAGACCGGGCAGCCCGTCCAGCTGCTTGCGCAGCGCGTCGCGGTCGGCGGCCCGGTCGATGGCGCGGTGGAAGGTCCAGGGGCAGCCGTCCAGTGCGGCGACCACCCGCTCCACGGCCCCCAGGTCCACCGCGCCGTCCGCGTCGAGGAACCCGAGCACGAACTCGTCGGCCCCGGCCGCCCGCAGCTCCCCGACGACCGCGGCCAGCCTGTCCACGCCCCCGGCACCGCCCGCGGCGAAACCGTCCGTCAGCCGCACCATCACGCGCAGCGGGATGCCGACGGCGGCGCGGATCCCGGCGACGGTGTCGAGCGGCGGAGTGAGCCCGTCGGCCGCCATGTCGGTGACCAGCTCGAGGCGGTCCGCGCCTCCGGCCTGGGCGGCGACCGCGTCCTCGACGTCGAGGGCGATCACCTCCAGGACTGTACGCATGCTCATAGGAACCCTTTCCTCGGTTTCCCCTGGGGCTGACAGGTCTAGTCCAATATCAGGGTACGCCGGACGGGGTTCACGGCCGACAACCGCCTCACCGGAAGATGTTCAGCTCCGCCCGCTCGGCGCCCGCGAGCTCGTAGCCCGCACCGTCCCCCGCCGACGGAACCGGCCGGCCCGCGTAGAGCCGTACGAGGGTGGCGGCGTCGCCGATGTAGCGGGCGGGGGGCCGCTCACCGCTCACGTCACCGAGCCGCAGCGGCTCGTCCATGTCGTCCAGGTCGGCGTGCAGCGGCAGGTGCGCCTTCTCGCGGGTGACCCGGACGAGCAGCGGAAGGGCGTACGACAACCCCGCGCCGGCGTAGGCCCCCGGCGCGCCGAAGGTGTCGCGCACGTCACCCGCGTGCACCCACTCGCCCAGCGCGATCATGTCCAGCACCCCGCCGGCCTCGGCGATCAACGGGCCCGCGTCGGTCATCCCGCGCTCCAGCTCGTCCACCACCCGCGCGTTCGTCCAGCCCGCCCGCTCGGCGATGTCCCGCGCGTTGGACTCCGGCGAGAACACCCCCCTCTCGAACCTGCTCTCCAACACCCTCGTCAGCGCGGCGGAACAGTGCGCGAGCACGTCCCGCACCGTCCACCCCGGACACGCGGCGGTCGGCAGCGCGAAGTCCGCCTCCGGTCGCGCCCGCAGCAGCGGGATCAGCGCGTCGCGCTCCATGGCCAGCAGCCGCCCGGGCAGCTCGGGGTCCCGTACCTCGTGCAGTTCGGCAGAAGTCATGCCGACCACGCTAGGGCTCTCGCCCCCCACGACGGGAGAATGAACGCATGGCCGATCACGCCGAGCTCGACGCGCTGCGCGCCCGCTGGACCCGTGCCCTGGAGGGCGCCCGGGGCTCCGGCGGGGGCCCGGACCCGGTGCCGTACGCCGACAACCTGCTCGCCCGGTGGCAGGAGCCGCAGCGGCACTACCACACGCTCACCCACCTGACCGCCGTCCTGGAGCACGTGGACGTACTGGAGGAGTACGCCGCCGATCCGGACGTGGTCCGGCTGGCGGCCTGGTTCCACGACGCCGTCTACCTGCCGGAGCGGTCCGAGAACGAGGAGCGCTCCGCCCGCCTCGCCGAGCGCGCGCTGCCGGAGGCCGGTGTGCCGGAGGCGAAGACCGCCGAGGTGGCCCGGCTGGTGCGCCTCACGGTCACCCACGATCCGGCCGACGACGACACGGACGGCCAGGTTCTGTGCGACGCCGACCTGGCGATCCTGGCCTCCGCCCCGTCGGGGTACGCGGCCTACGCCACCGCCGTCCGCGAGGAGTACCACTTCGTGCCGAACGAGGCCTTCCGCGAGGGCCGGGCCGGCGTCCTGCGCCAGCTCCTCGCGCTGCCCCACCTGTTCCGCACCCCGTACGCGCAACGGCACTGGGAGGCGACGGCCCGCTACAACATCACCTCCGAACTGGAAATGCTGTCGCTCTGAGGGCGCCTTCGCCCCTACGCTGCGGCCTATGCGGGCATGGGGCGGGGACCAGGTGGAGCAGGCCGTCGCGGACGCGGTGGCGCTGCTGCGGACGGCGACGGACCGGGACTGGGAAAGGGTGAGGGCCGGGCGGCTGACGTGGAGCTGCCGGCAGACCGCCGAGCACGTGGCGGGCGATCTCATCGCCTACGCCGGGCAGCTGGCGGGCCGTGCGCAGAGCGCGTACGTCCCCTTCGAGATCACCCTCGACGAGGGCACCGACAACGCGGGCGCCGTGGACGTGATCGAGACGACCGGCGCCCTGCTCGCCGCCGCCGTCCGCACCACTCCGCGGGACGTCCGGGCCTTCCACCCGTACCCCTTCCGCGGCGCGGACCGCGAGGGCTTCGCGGCGATGGGCGTCGCGGAGGTGCTGCTGCACACGCACGACATCGCCCAGGGGCTGGGGCTGGACCACGAGCCGCCCGCCGAGCTGTGCGAGGACGTGCTGACCCGGCTCTTCCCGCACGTCCGGCCGGGACCGTCCCCCTGGCCGACCCTGCTGTGGGCCACCGGCCGCGGCGAGCTGCCCGGCCGCGCCCCGGTCACCGAGTGGCGGTGGAGCAATCCCCTGGTGATCCCCGCCGAGCGGCTCACCCTCCACGGTGTCACCCCCGCCGCCGCCCGTGATCTCGACCGCGGCGGGGACGGCGGGTTCGCGTGGGTCGGCGGCGGACCCTACGAGGGCACGCGGGAGGCCGCCGGGATGGTGGTGAAGGAGTACGAGAGCGGGGACCACCGGCCCGAGTGGGGGATGTTCGTGCTGGTGCGGCGGGAGGACGGGGGCGCCGTCGGCGCGATCGGCTTCCACGGGCCGCCCGACGGGCAGGGCCGGGCGGAGGTCGGATACGACCTCACCGAGCCGGCCCGCGGCCACGGCTACGCCACCGAGGCGCTGCGCACGCTGGCGGCGTGGGCCCTGGCTCGGGACGACGTGCGGCGGCTGTACGCGCGGATCGACCGGGACAACGCCGCCTCCCAACGGGTGGTCGCCCGGGCCGGTTTCGTCCGGGCGGACGACGACGGGGAGGCACTCGCCTACGAACTGCGGCGCTGACGGCCGTGCTTGGGCAGGCGCAGGCCGGAGGCGTACAGCAGCCGTACCACCTCGCGGCTGCTGACCTCCAGCGCACCGGCCGCGACCGCGTCGGCGTAGCGGTGGGAGGGCAGGTCGTAGTGGTCGCGTTCGAAGGCGCGGCGGGCCACGCCCAACCGCGCGGCGAACACGTGCAGCTCCTCGTAGGAGACGTCGCTGACCAGGTGCGACCACATCAGGCCGTGGCCGGGCCAGGTGGGTGGGTCGATGTAGATCATGACGCCGCCGTCCGGGTGAGGGCGGTTCGCTCGTCCCTCACGACAGGGATTCTCCGCCCGTCGCCGTCCCCAGCGCTCCCACCGGCGCCACCTTCACGCCCGCCTTGGAGCACACCCAGTGCGGGTCCGGTCCGAGTTCCGGCTCCACATCCAGCGCGTGCGGGTCGCCGTAACCGCAGACGGGGCACAGCGGC
This sequence comes from Streptomyces sp. NPDC003393, assembly GCF_053589015.1. Classification (NCBI taxonomy): domain Bacteria; kingdom Bacillati; phylum Actinomycetota; class Actinomycetes; order Kitasatosporales; family Streptomycetaceae; genus Streptomyces; species Streptomyces sp. NPDC003393. Next base: position 86,718 of record NZ_JBSFRB010000022.1, read on the forward strand.
CAGCGTCCGTAGCGCTCCAGGAGGGCGTCCTGCACGTCCTGGGCGACCAGTCCGGCCACGTACCGCGCGCCGTCCGGCCACTGCTCCACCCACCAGCGGCGCTGGGCGACGGAGTCCTCGACGAGCGAGACCACGTCCGCCTCGGCGACCTCGGCGGCGATCAGATCGGCCAGGATGAGGGCGCGGGCGGCGTGCAGGGCCTGCTCCAGGGGGCTGATGGGCTCCATGCCTCCATTGTGCGCACTCTTGACCACATGTCCGATCGGAAAATATCTTTCAGGGTGTGACCCAGGACGTGAAGGAAATTTTCGCCCCCACCGGCGGCCCGGCGATCGGCGCACCCCCCGCACCCGCCGCCCTCGCGGCCAAGGTTCGCACGCTCGCGCCCTCCATGACCCGCTCCATGCAGCGCGTCGCCGAGGCCGTGGCGCACGACCCGGCCGGCTGCGCGGCCCTCACGGTCACCGGCCTCGCCGAGCTCACCGGCACCAGCGAGGCGACCGTCGTGCGCACCGCCCGGCTGCTCGGCTACCCCGGCTACCGCGATCTGCGCCTCGCTCTCGCGGGCCTGGCCGCCCAGCAGCAGTCCGGTCGCGCGCCCGCCATCACGACCGACATCGCGGTGGACGACCCCATCGCCGACGTCGTCGCCAAACTCGCCTACGAGGAGCAGCAGACCCTCGCCGACACCGCCGCCGGCCTGGACACCGTCCAACTCGGCGCCGCCGTCGCCGCGCTGGCCGCCGCCCACCGCACGGACGTCTACGGGATAGGGGCCTCCGGCCTGGTCGCCCAGGACCTGACCCAGAAGCTGCTGCGGATAGGGCTGATCGCCCACGCGCCCAGCGACCCGCACCTCGCCGTCACCAACGCCGTGCAACTGCGCGCCGGCGACATGGCGATCGCGATCACCCATTCGGGTTCCACCGGAGACGTGATCGAGCCGCTGCGGGTCGCCTTCGAGCGCGGCGCGACCACCGTCGCCATCACCGGCCGCCCCGACGCGCCCGTCACTCAGTACGCCGACCACGTCCTGACCACCTCCACCTCCCGCGAGAGCGAGCTGCGCCCCGCGGCGATGTCCTCCCGCACCAGCCAACTTCTGGTGGTGGACTGCCTGTTCGTGGGGGTCGCCCAGCGCACGTACGAGACGGCGGCACCGGCCCTCGCGGCGTCGTACGAGGCGCTGGCCCACCGGCACAGTCCACGCGGTGGCAGCCGGCGTTCGTAGCCACCGGCGGGGCCGCGTCCGCCGGCCGGACGACGCCCCGAGCCGGCGAGGCCGACCGGCACCGCCGGCCGTACCGCATCGCCCCAGCCCAGAGAGTTCCGAAGAGAGCCGCCCTTCATGACCTCCACGTCCCCCTTCCGTGAGCTGCGCGCCCAGTTGGAGTCGCTGACGACCGAGGCGTTCCGCCCCGAGCTGGCCGAGATAGACCGGCTGCCCACGCTCGAGATCGCGCGGCTGATGAACACCGAGGACACCGCCGTGCCGGCCGCGGTGGCGAAGCGACTGCCGGAGATCGCCGCCGCGATCGACGCGGTCGCCGAGCGGATGGCACGCGGCGGGCGGCTGGTCTACGCGGGCGCGGGGACGGCGGGGCGGCTCGGGGTGCTGGACGCCTCGGAGTGCCCGCCCACGTTCAACACCGAGCCGTCCCAGGTCGTCGGCCTGATCGCGGGCGGCCCGGAGGCGATGGTGACCTCCGTCGAGGGCGCGGAGGACTCGCGGGAGCTGGCCGTCCAGGCGCTCGACGCCCTCGGGCTGACCGCGGACGACACGGTGGTCGGCATCTCCGCCTCCGGACGCACCCCGTACGCCATCGGCGCGGTCGAGCACGCCCGCGCGCGCGGAGCCCTGACCATCGGCCTGGCCTGCAACGCGGGCAGCGCGCTGGCCGCGGCCGCCGAGCACGGCATCGAGATCGTGGTCGGCCCCGAACTGCTCACCGGCTCCACCCGGCTGAAGGCAGGCACGGCCCAGAAGCTGGTCCTGAACATGATCTCGACGATCACGATGATCCGGCTGGGCAAGACCTACGGGAACCTGATGGTCGACGTACGCGCCTCCAACGACAAGCTGCGCGCCCGCTCCCGCCGGATCGTTGCCCTCGCCACGGGCGCGGCGGACGAGGAGATCGAGCGGGCGCTCGCGGCCACCGACGGCGAGGTGAAGAACGCGATCCTGGTCCTGCTGTCCGGCGTCGACGCGGGGACGGCGGACCACCTCCTGAAGGACTCGGCCGGCCACCTCCGCGCCGCCCTGGACCGGGCCCGCGCCTGACCGCCGGGGCGGTCCCCGGCCGTACGCTGGAGGGCACGATGAATCACGCCCAGCTCACCGCACTCGGCCGGGCTCTCCGTCTTCTCGGCGAGCACGGCGAGGCGCTCACCGTCGACACGCCCGACGCCAAGCTGCACGAGGTCAGGGGGGACCTGAGGCGCGCCCTCGACCTGCTGGAGGAGAGCGTCGCCGGCGCGGCCCCCGCCACCCGGTGCCCCGAGCACCCCAACGGCCCCGTGGACGACAGCGCGCCCGACCGCTGCCTGCTCTGCGAGACCCGGCGGCGCATCGCCCGCCGAACGGACCTGTACGGGCCGTCGTACGGCCGGCCGGCCGGCGAACCGCCCGCCTCCTCCCCCGCCCCCTCCCGCTACGGCACGCGTGAGGAACGGCCGCAGCCCCAGCAGCGGTGGCTGCCGGAGCTGTGGAACGGACAGGAGTGGCAACTGTGCGGCACCCCGCGCCGGGACCGGCGCGAGGCCGAACTGTTCATCGCGGCCCAGCGGCGCGGACCGCGCGCCGCGACCGCCTACCGGCTGGTGCACGAGTTCACCGACTACGAGGTCGTACGCGTCTGGGGAACCCCGGTACGGATCGACATCGAGCCGCTGGGCAACCTGTAGCCGCCCGCCCTACGCCTTCGACGCGGGCACCTCCGCCTCCGCCGCCGCCGACGGCCCGCCCGGCGAGGTGACCCGCTGCCTCGGGATGAAGGAGGCGACGGCGAAGCCGAGAAGGGCGGCGCCCGCGCCGACCGCGAGGACCGTGCGGAAGCCGTTCTCGGAGGGCAGCGCGGAGGAACCGAACGTCGTGGTCATGTGCGCGAGGACCACGCCGGCGACCGCGCTGGCGGTGGAGGTGCCGATCGAACGCATCAGGGTGTTGAGGCTGTTGGCCGCGCCGGTCTCGGAGGCGGGAACGGCGCCCATGATGAGCGCGGGCATCGAGCCGTAGGTGAAGCCGATTCCGGCGCCGATGACGCAGGACGCCAGGACGAAGTGCCAGACCTGGTCCATCAGGACGATGTTCAGGCCGTAGCCGGCGGCCACGATCAGGGCGCCGGTCATCAGGGTCGTCTTCGGGCCCCGCGCCCGCGAGACGGCCGCCGAGACGGGCGCCACGGCCATCATCACCAGACCGGAGGGGGCCATCACCAGGCCGGAGGCGAGCAGCGACTGCCCCAGGCCGTAGCCGGTCTGCTTCGGCATCTGGAGCAGTTGCGGGACGACGAGCGACATCGAGAACATCGCGAAGCCGATCGCGACGGAGGCCAGGTTGGTCACCAGGACCTGGCGGCGGGCCGTGGTGCGCAGGTCCACCAGCGGGGCCTCGACGCGCAGTTCGAAGGCGCCCCAGGCGACGAGGATCACGACGGCCGCCGCGAACAGGCCGAGGGTGGTGCCGCTGCCCCAGCCCCAGTCGGCGCCCTTGGAGACGGCCAGCAGGAGGCAGACCAGGCCGACAGCCATGCCGGCCGCGCCCACGCCGTCGAAGCGGCCGCCGGTGCGCACCCTCGACTCGGGCACCAGGAACAGGACCAGGACCGCCGCGAGGAGGCCCAGGGCCGCCGAGGTCCAGAACAGCATGTGCCAGTCGAAGTTCTCGGCGATCACGGCGGCAGCGGGCAGGCCGAGGGCGCCGCCCACGCCGAGGGAGGCGCTCATCAGCGCGGTGGCCGAACCGAGCCGCTCGGCGGGCAGTTCGTCGCGCATGATGCTGATGCCGAGCGGGATCACGCCCGAGGCGAGGCCCTGCATGGCCCGCCCGACGATCATCGGCGTGAGGGAGTCGCTCAGCGCGGCCGTGGCGGAGCCGATCACCAGCATGGCCAGACTCAGCAGGAGCATGCGGCGCTTGCCGTACATGTCGCCGAGGCGGCCCGTCACGGGGGTGGCCACGGCGGCGGCGAGCAGGGTGGCGGTGACGGCCCAGGCGGCGTCCGAGGCGGAGGCGTGCAGCAGCTTCGGCAGCTCCGGGACGATCGGGATCACCAGGGTCTGCATCAGCGAGACCACGATGCCGCCGAGGGCCAGCACGGCCACCACGACGTCGGGTCTGGGTGGTGCCCCGGCGCCGGCCGGCGGGGCGAGTGCGTCGGACATGAAGAGTGTCTCCGTCGAGCAGATGTACTTGACTCAGGCAACCTTAATTGGACTTGATTGACTTAAGCAAGCTAATTTCGGCCGGAAAGAAGGCCGGCGCCTCCCGCGCTCGCGTCACGTGCGCGGGCGGGCGCCGGCCTCCTGCGGCCCGGTCGTGTGCGGCCCGATCCCGTGCCACCGCCGTCGGGTGACGGCCCTCAGCTCAGCGTCTTCAGGGCCTCCGCGTCGTACGGCTCGAGCTCGTCGAAGCGGTCGCCCAGGACCTTCGCCGCCCACTCCGGGTCCTGGAGCAGCGCACGGCCCACGGCCACCAGGTCGAACTCGTCGCGCTCCAGGCGGTCCAGCAGGTTGTCCAGGCTGCCGAGCGCGGCGCCCTCACCCTGGAAGGCCTTGAGGAAGTCGCCGTTCAGGCCGACCGAACCCACGGTGATGACCTGTTTGCCCGTCAGTTTCTTCGTCCAGCCCGCCAGGTTGAGGTCCGAGCCCTCGAACTCGGGGAGCCAGTAGCGGCGGGTGGAGGCGTGGAAGACGTCCACTCCGGCCGCCGCGATCGGGGCCAGAACGGCCTCCAGCTCCTGGGGCGTCTCGGCGAGACGGGCGTCGTAGGCTTCCTGCTTCCACTGCGAGTACCGGAAGATGACCGGGAAGCCGGGCGAGACGGCCGCACGGACCGCCGCGACGACCTCCGCCGCGAACCTCGTCCGGGCCACCGGATCACCGCCGTAGGCGTCCGTGCGGCGGTTGGTGCCCGCCCACAGGAACTGGTCCAGCAGATAGCCGTGGGCGCCGTGCAGCTCCACGCCGTCGAAGCCGATGCGCTCCGCCGCCGCGGCCGACTCGGCGAACGCGGCGACGACGTCGTCCAGGTCCTGCCGGGTCATGGCCTTGCCGGTGACCTCGGACTCTCCGACGCGCAGCCCGGAGGGGCCGACCGGGGGCGCGTCCGCGAACGGCGGGCGGCCCGGCCTGCGGACCATGCCGATGTGCCACAGCTGCGGGACGATCGTCCCGCCCGCCGCGTGCACGGCCTCGGCCACCCTCGCCCAGCCGGCGAGCTGCTCCTCGCCGTGGAACCGCGGCACCCGGCTGCTCTCACCGGCCGACGGGTGCCCGACGTAGGTGCCCTCGGTGACGATCAGACCCACACCGGCCGCGGCCCGGCGGGCGTAGTACGACACCACGTCCTCGCCGGGGATGCCGCCCGGGGAGAACCTGCGGGTCATCGGGGCCATCACGATCCGGTTGGGGACGCTCAGGCCGTTCGGCGTGACGGGACGGGACAGGACCGAGGCCGTACGGGAGGCGGATCCCGGGGCGGCGGGCCCGGACTCGGGGGCCGGTCCGGAGGCGGTGACTGTCATGGGGGGCTCCTTGCGGGACAGGTCTGCGGCACGGATACCGCATGGTATGTGCACACGCATGGAACACGTACAGTGGTGTCGGCCGTGAGATGTGTTACGTCCCGCCCGGCGCCCCGCCGAAGCGACCCGGAACACGCCCGAGGGCGGCACCCCCTGTCTCCAGGGGGTGCCGCCCTCGGTGTGAAGGACGGTCGATCAACCGGAACCGGTCGATCAGAAGTCCATGTCACCGCCCGGCATGCCGCCGCCGGCCGGCGCGGCGGCCTTCTCCGGCTTGTCGGCGATGACGGCCTCGGTGGTCAGGAACAGCGCGGCGATGGAGGCGGCGTTCTGCAGCGCGGAACGGGTCACCTTCGCCGGGTCGATGATGCCTTCCTTGACCAGGTCGACGTACTCGCCGGTCGCGGCGTTCAGGCCGTGACCCGGGGTCAGGTTGCGCACCTTCTCCACCACGACGCCGCCCTCGAGGCCGGCGTTGACGGCGATCTGCTTCAGCGGGGCCTCCAGGGCGAGCTTCACGGCCTGGGCGCCGGTCGCCTCGTCACCCTCGAGCTCCAGCTTCTCGAAGACGTTGGTGGTCTGGAGCAGGGCCACGCCACCACCGGCGACGATGCCCTCCTCGACGGCCGCCTTGGCGTTGCGGACGGCGTCCTCGATGCGGTGCTTGCGCTCCTTGAGCTCGACCTCGGTGGCGGCACCGGCCTTGATGACCGCGACACCGCCGGCGAGCTTGGCCAGGCGCTCCTGGAGCTTCTCGCGGTCGTAGTCGGAGTCGCTGTTCTCGATCTCGGCGCGGATCTGGTTCACCCGGCCCTGCACCTGCTCCGTGGAGCCGGCGCCGTCGACGATCGTGGTCTCGTCCTTGGTGATGACGACCTTGCGGGCGCGGCCCAGCAGGTCCAGAGACGCGTTCTCCAGCTTGAGGCCGACCTCCTCGGAGATGACCTCGCCGCCCGTGAGGATGGCGATGTCGCCGAGCATGGCCTTGCGGCGGTCGCCGAAGCCCGGGGCCTTGACGGCGACGGACTTGAAGGTGCCGCGGATCTTGTTGACGACCAGGGTCGACAGGGCCTCGCCCTCGACGTCCTCGGCGATGATCAGCAGCGGCTTGCCCGACTGCATGACCTTCTCCAGCAGCGGGAGCAGGTCCTTGACCGCGGAGATCTTGGAGTTCGCGATGAGGATGTACGGGTCCTCGAGCGACGACTCCATGCGCTCCATGTCGGTGGCGAAGTAGGCGGAGATGTAGCCCTTGTCGAAGCGCATGCCCTCGGTGAGCTCGAGCTCCAGGCCGAAGGTCTGCGACTCCTCGACGGTGATGACGCCTTCCTTGCCGACCTTGTCCATGGCCTCGGCGATGAGCTCGCCGATCTGGGTGTCGGCGGCGGAGATGGAGGCCGTGGAGGCGATCTGCTCCTTGGTCTCGACCTCCTTGGCCTGGTCGAGCAGGGCGGCGGAGACGGCCTCGACGGCCTTCTCGATACCGCGCTTCAGAGCCATCGGGTTGGCACCGGCGGCGACGTTGCGCAGGCCCTCCTTGACCAGGGCCTGGGCGAGAACGGTCGCGGTGGTCGTACCGTCACCGGCGACGTCGTCCGTCTTCTTGGCGACTTCCTTGACCAGCTCGGCGCCGATCTTCTCGTACGGGTCCTCGAGCTCGATCTCCTTGGCGATGGAGACACCGTCGTTGGTGATCGTGGGGGCGCCCCACTTCTTCTCGAGGACGACGTTGCGGCCCTTGGGGCCGAGGGTCACCTTGACGGCGTCCGCGAGCTGGTTCATGCCGCGCTCGAGGCCGCGCCGCGCCTCCTCGTCGAACGCGATGATCTTGGCCATGTGAAGTGGTCCCTCCAGGACTGGGGGTGATTCCTTCGGACCGCGCCCGCGCCCGCGACGGACGGCTCGCCGGCCTCGTGGTTCCTTGCCCCACCCGGCCCGCGGGCCTCACCGACCCGGTCCTTCGCTGTCACTCTCACCTTCAGAGTGCTAACGCCAATGATTAGCACTCGACCCACCCGAGTGCAAGGCGTGCTCGCGAAGCGAGCCTCCTCGGGGCGCGACGGCCGGGGTGGCGGCCCACGCGTACGGCGACACGCCGAGGGGCCCGCACCCCGGGTGGAGGTGCGGGCCCCTCGAAAGCTGATCGCTTGCGGTGGTCGCGCGAATCAGGCCGTGACGCGGACCATGTCCGCCTGCGGGCCCTTCTGACCCTGCGAGATCTCGAACTCGACCCGCTGGCCCTCTTCCAGCGAGCGGTAGCCGTCCATCTGGATCGCGCTGTAGTGGACGAAGACGTCCGCACCACCGTCGACCGCGATGAAGCCGTACCCCTTCTCCGCGTTGAACCACTTGACGGTGCCCTGAGCCATGCCTAACTCCCCTATTACTGGCCCTTGCACAGATCCACACTTCGCGGACCCGGGTCAGACCTCACCCCCCGTGGACGGGGGCGTGCGCCGGAACGCGTCGACCGCGGCTGAATGTATCTGTCCAACTGCCGTCTGCAACAGGTCAATCGGACGAGAATTCTGGACGGACGGGGTCCGGAATATGACGAGAATTCAGCTTGATTCAGGGCAAGTCGGGCCCCACAAACAAGACAAATGCCGCGAAAAGCCCGCACACTTTGGCTACTTCTTATCGGCGTGCGGCAGGAAACCAGGACTTACCGATCCGTGGACCGGGGGCGCGTTCCCCAACTCTACCGCGCTCAATCACTCAGAACGGCCCCCTCCGCTTCCCTTACGGAGGGGGCCGTTCCGTGAACAATCGGTAATCGAATTACCGAGGGTAATGGTCAGCCGCCGGCGACCGCGGGGATGATCGACACACCCGCGCCGTCCGGGGTGGCCGTCTCCAGTCCCTGCTCGAAGCGGACGTCGTCGTCGTTGACGTAGACGTTGACGAAGCGGCGCAGCTTGCCCTGGTCGTCCAGGACGCGCGCGGCGATGCCCGTGTGGTTCTTCTCCAGGTCGGAGATGACCTCGGCGAGGGTCGCGCCCTCGGCGTTCACCTCGGCCTGTCCGCCGGTGTAGGTGCGCAGGATGGTGGGGATGCGAACGGTCACGCTCATACGAGGCCAGCCTCTCGGAAGGAGTCCAGGGTCGGGCGGATGGTGGCGGTCAGGCCGGTGCCGGCCACCGCGTCCAGCGTCTTCAGGCCGTCGCCGGTGTTCAGGACGACGGTGGTCTTCGTCGGGTCGAGGGCTCCGCTGTCGATCAGCTTCTTCGTGACGCCGACCGTGACGCCGCCGGCGGTCTCCGCGAAGATGCCCTCGGTGCGGGCGAGCAGCTTGATCGCGTCGACCACCTGCTGGTCCGTCACGTCCTCCACCGCACCGCCCGTGCGGCGCGCGATGTCCAGCACGTACGGCCCGTCGGCCGGGTTGCCGATCGCCAGCGACTTGGCGATGGTGTTCGGCTTCTGCGGGCGCACCACGTCGTGCCCGGCCTTGAAGGCCGTGGACACCGGCGAGCAGCCCTCCGCCTGGGCGCCGAAGATCTTGTACGGCTTGTCCTCGACCAGCCCGAGCCTGATCAGCTCCTGGAGGCCCTTGTCGACCTTGGTGAGCTGGGAGCCGGAGGCGATCGGGACGACGATCTGGTCCGGCAGCCGCCAGCCGAGCTGCTCGCAGACCTCGTACGCCAGCGTCTTGGAGCCCTCGGCGTAGTACGGCCGCAGGTTGACGTTGACGAAGCCCCAGCCCTCGCCGGCCGGGTCGCCGATCAGCTCGGAGCAGAAGCGGTTCACGTCGTCGTAGTTGCCCTCGATGCCGACGAGTTCGCCGCCGTAGATCGCGGCCATGACGACCTTGCCCTGCTCCAGGTCGTGCGGGATGAAGACGCAGGAGCGGAGGCCGGCGCGGGCGGCCGCGGCGCCGACGGCGCCCGCGAGGTTGCCGGTGGAGGAGCAGGACAGAGTGGTGAAGCCGAAGGCGCGGGCGGCCTCCAGGGCCTGGGCGACCACGCGGTCCTTGAAGGAGTGCGTCGGGTTGCCGGAGTCGTCCTTCACGTACAGCCCGCCGGTGACGCCGAGTTCACGGGCGAGGCGGTCGGCCTTGACGAGCTTGGTCCAGCCGGGGTTGAGGTTCGGCTTGTCCGCCACGTCCGCCGGGACGGGCAGCAGCGGCGCGTAGCGCCAGATGTTCGCGGGGCCGGCCTCGATCTTCTTGCGCAGCTCCTCGGTGTCGTAGGCCGAGAAGTCGTAGGCGATCTCCAGCGGGCCGAAACACTCCTCGCAGGCGAAGACCGGGCCGAGGGGGACGCGGTGACCGCACTCGCGACAGCTCAGGGCCGCGGCGGGGCCCAGGTCGACGGTGGATCCGGAGGTGCTGCTTGCGACAGTCTGCACAGCCATGTGAGGCGAGGCCCTTTCTCCTCATCTTCCTCACGACGCATCTCGCCGTGAGACGGAATTGGCACCTTCCCTGGCCTGGCGCCTCGCGGAGACGAGTCCGGCTCAGGGGGGTTGCCGGGGCTTCGTCGGGCCGTGTCCCTCTGCCCCTCTGGATGAGCGGTATTCGGTTGTGAGTCGCGGGTGATGACCCCCGGCATGCGATGGTCATCCGCGTTGTTCAAGACTGTAACCGACGGCCGGGACAGTGAGAGGGGGACGTCCGAACCGCGAGACGGATCACACGAAGATGTGATCCACGCCGCGATCCGGACACCGCCGGTCCCGGCCAGCGAGCCGAGCAGGAGTGAGGAGCCGTCGATCGTGCTGGAAGAAGTCGAGCGCTGGCTGAGCACGCGCTCCTGGTCCGTGACCGATCGCCCGCTCCAGACACTCCTGGCCGCAAAACGCGCGACCGGTTCCTCCATCAGTGTGGTGCTGCCCGCGCTGAACGAGGAGGAGACGGTCGGCGACATCGTCGCCGCCGTCCGCCGGGACCTGGTGGTGCGGGCGCCGCTCGTGGACGAGATCGTCGTCGTCGACTCCGGCTCCACCGACCGCACCGCCGAGCGGGCCGCCGCCGCGGGCGCCCGGGTCGTGCACCGCGACGCCGTACTCCCCCGCATCCCGGCCGTCCCCGGCAAGGGCGAGGTGCTGTGGCGCTCCCTGCTGGTCACCCGAGGGGACGTCATCTGCTTCGTCGACGCCGACCTGAGGGAGTTCTCCTCCGACTTCGTCACCGGGATCGTGGGCCCGCTGCTCACCGACCCGGACGTGCACCTGGTCAAGGCGATGTACGACCGTCCGCTGACCGTGCCGGGCACCGGCGGCGCCCCGACCGGGCAGGGCGGCCGGGTCACGGAGCTGATGGCCCGCCCGCTGCTCAACATGCACTGGCCGCAGCTGGCCGGCTTCGTGCAGCCGCTCGGCGGCGAGTACGCCGCCCGCCGCTCCCTGCTCGAACAGCTGCCGTTCCCCGTCGGCTACGGCGTCGAGCTGGGCATGCTGGTCGACGCGCTGCACCTGGTCGGCCTGGACGCCCTCGCGCAGGTCGACGTGGGCGTACGCAAGCACCGCCACCAGGACGGCCAGGCGCTCGGCCGGATGGCCGCCGCGATCTACCGCACCGCCCAGCTGCGCCTGGCCCGCGGCCATCTGATCCGCCCCGCCCTCACCCAGTTCGAGCGCGGTGAGGACGGCTTCGAGCCGCGCACGTACTCGGTGGACACCGAGGAGCGCCCGCCGATGAACGAGATCGCGGAGTACGCCACCCGGAAGGTGGCCTGAGCGCGGGTTCGGCCGGGGCCCGGCCGTCAGCCGGCGACACCGTCCGACCAGCGCCAGCGGCCCGCCGCGTCCCGCTCGCAGGTCAGGTACTCGCCGCCCTTGCCGTAGGTGCTCATGCCGTGGTGGCGCTGGGCGCAGAACTGGCCGTCGGCGTAGCAGTTGCCGGCCGGGCTGGTGATCGCGCAGGCCGTGCCGCCGCCACCGCTGCCGCCGCTTCCCCCGCCGCCGTGGGCGGTGGAGGCGGTCGGCGTGGGCGCCGGGGTGTACAGCAGCCGGCCGGCGCAGTCGCGACCGTCGCGGGCCAGGGTGAACGTCACTTCGCCGGCGTGGGCGCGCTGGTCGCAGACCTTCTCGCTCGCTCTCCAGGACGAGGCCCGGCGGCCGGTGCCCTGGAGCCGGACGACGTAGCCGACGCCGCTCGCCTTGGCGGCGGCGATGGCCGTGCCGATGCGGGCGCCGGTGTAGTCGCGCAGCGTGGGGGTCGGCGTCGGGGTGGGGGTGGGCGTCGGGGTAGGGGTGGGGCTCGCGGGCTCCGTGCTCGCCGGCTCCTCGGACTGCTGCGCTCCGGCGGCCGCGGTCGCCGGGGCCGAACGTGCCGCCTTCGGCGTCCCGGAGTCACCGTCGTCGCAGCCGGCCAGCACCAGCGCGCCGGCCAGGAGCAGCACCGGGCCGAACCGGCGCACGCGTATGAAATGCACGAACCCCACCCCTCACGGACCGTCCGGCACCCTGCCCGGACGGAGATCACCAGAAGACACCCAACATCCTCATGTCCATCACATGTTCTTCACAAGTCTTCGGCGGCGGGATCCGTGCCGAGTGATCCCCGGCCACGTTTGAGCGTTCCAGGGGCGGGCTAGGTTGAGGACCATGGCTGCAACGCACGGTGCCGAGGTGCTGGTCGCGTCCAATCGCGGGCCGGTTTCGTACGGGATCAGCGAGGACGGCTCGCTCCAGGCCCGACGCGGAGGCGGAGGACTGGTGTCCGGGCTGTCCGCGATCGGACCGGACGCGGGCGCGGTATGGGTGTGCGCCGCGCTGAACGACGCCGACCGGGAGGCCGTACGCCGCTACGCGTGTGAACGCCGACTGCCGTCGGAGGCGACCGGCGGACAGCGGGTGCGGATGCTGGACATCGACCCGAAGGTGTTCTCCGACGCCTACAACGGCATCGCCAACTCGGTGCTGTGGTTCGTCCACCACATGCTGTACCAGACGCCGCTTGAGCCCGTCTTCGACCAGGAGTTCCGGCGCCGGTGGGCGTCCTACGAGGCCTACAACCGGGCCTTCGCCGAGGCGCTGGCCCAGGAGGCGGCCGAGGGCGCGGCCGTGGTGGTGCAGGACTACCACCTGACCCTGGTGCCGGGGATGCTGCGCGACCTCCGGCCGGATGTACGCATCGGTCACTTCTCGCACACGCCGTGGGCCCCGGCGGACTACTTCCGGATGCTGCCCGACGACGTCGCCGGGCAGGTGCTGCGCGGCATGCTGGGCGCCGACCGGCTGGGCTTCCTCACCCGGCGGTGGGCGGACGCGTTCACCGGGTGCTGCGAGGCGCTCGTGGGCGGGCTCGGGGACACCCGGGTCGGGGTGCACGGGCTGGGCGCGGACGCCGAGTTCCTGCGGGAGCGCTCGCACCGGGCGGACGTCTTCGAGTGGATGGCGGCGCTGCGCGAGGAGATCGGCGCGGCCCCGGACGGCGGCCCGCGCCGGACGATCGTGCGGGTGGACCGTACGGAGCTGTCGAAGAACATCGTGCGGGGCCTGCTGGCGTACCGGCAGCTGCTGGAGCACCACCCGGAGTGGCGCGAACGGGTGGTGCATCTCGCGTTCGCCTACCCCTCGCGGCAGGACCTCGCCGTGTACCGGCACTACACGGCGGAGGTGCGGCGGCTCGCGGACGAGATCAACGGGCGGTACGGGACCGCCGGGTGGCGGCCGGTCGTGCTGCACGTCGAGGACGACTTCGCGCGGTCGCTGGCGGCGTACCGGATCGCGGACGTGGCGCTGGTCAACCCGATCCGGGACGGGATGAACCTGGTCGCCAAGGAGGTGCCGGTCGTCTCGGACTCCGGGTGCGCGCTGGTGCTGTCGCGGGAGGCGGGGGCGTACGAGGAGCTGGGGGAGGACGCGGTGGCCGTGAATCCGTTCGACGTGGTGGGGACGGCGCAGGCGCTGCACCAGGCGTTGAGCATGCCGGGGGCGGAGCGTGCGGAGCGGACGAAGCGGCTGGCCGCGGCGGCGACCGCGTTGCCGCCGGCCCAGTGGTTCCTGGATCAGCTGCGGGAGTTGGACCGACTGGGGTAGGCGGGGGTGCTGTGGGGTGGGTGCGCCTGCCCGCTCGGGGGCTCCCCGCAGGGGACCGGCGCCCACCCGAGCCGCCCTGCCGCACGACGGCCCGCAGGGCGCGTGGCACGGCCGCCCGCGGGCCGCGGCTTCGCACGGCCGCCCGCGGGTCCTACAGCCACGCCGCCAGTGTCCGCAGCAGCGCCACCACGCCCGCCGGGCCGTCCACCACCAGGTCCGCCCGCTCGGCCAGTTCGGTGACCTCCGCGCTGCCGCTGCACACCAGCACGCCGGGCACTCCGTCGGAGCGTAGCTTGTCGACCGCGGCGAAGGCGGGGAGGTCGCCGAGGTCGTCGCCCGCGTAGAGGACCGAGGTGGCGCCCAGGGCGCGGACGTAGTCCGACAGGGCCACGCCCTTGTCCATGCCCGGCGGGCGCAGTTCGAGGACCATGCGGCCCGGTTCGACGATCAGGCCGTGGCGGGCGGCCAGCTCCGCCAGGGGCTCGCGGAGCAGCTCGTACGCGGCCCGGGGGTCGTCCGCGCGGCGGGTGTGGACCGCGAGGGAGCGGCCCTTCTCCTCGGTCCAGGTGCCGTGCCAGGCGCCGATCCGGTCGAGGAAGCCCGGCAGCTCGGCACGCACGGCGGCCACTCCCGGATGCGGGGCCGGTGCGGTGAGCCTGCCGGTGGCGGCCTCCCAGCGTTCGGCGCCGTAGTGGCCGAGGACGACGAGATGCTCCAGGCCGGGTACGCCGGCGAAGCCGCCGTGGCGGACCGCGACGCCGGCCGGGCGGCCGGTGACCACCGCGACGGCGGCCACCTTCGGCGCGAGCGCGGCGAGCGCGGGCACCGCCTCCGGGTGCGCGCGGGCCTGGTCCGGGTCGGCCACGATCGGGGCCAGCGTGCCGTCGAAGTCGAGGGCGATCACCGCCTTCTCCGGGTGCGCCAGCAGCGCGGCCAGTCCGTCCCTTCCGGCCCGTGTGGCGGGGGTCGGCAGGGAGTGGCCGGCGTCGGTCGGGTTCGTCTGGTGACTGTCCTGGCTGCCCATGTGCCGAACCTATCCACCGCGGGCCGCGGCCACTCCTCAGCGTTCCGACCGGCGCGCCTCGCGCACCCGGCGCAGCCGGTTCACCGTCACCGGGTCGTGCGCCAGGGCACGGGTGTCGTCGAGGAGCGCGTTGAGCAGCTGGTAGTAGCGAACGGGTGACAGGCCCAGCTCCTCGCGTATGGCGCGCTCCTTCGCGCCGGGGCCGGCGAAGCCGCGTCGCTCCAGGGCGAGGATGTCCCGTTCCCTGCGGTCCAGGCTCCTCGCCGGCCCCTCCCGCTCGTCGCCCGCGTCGTCCATGGGTGCACCGTAGCTCCTGCCACGGACAACGAGGCCCGGCCCGGCGGTCCCGCTAGCCCGCGTTCTCCGCGCTGCCCGCGTCGTCCGCGCCTCGCGCGGTCCGCCCGCTCTCCGCGCTCTCCTCCTCCGACGCCTTCTCCTGGAGCCGGTTCAGAACCGCGGTGGGGTCGCCTCCGGGGCTCACCGTCCGGCCGATCTGCTTCTTGATGTCCGCGCTGATCCCGGCCCAGGACGTCTTGCCGACCGGATAGAGCTGCGCGAGCGGCAGCTCCTCCAGGAACGGCCACAGAGCCTTGTCCTGCTGGGCGGCGGCCATCGCGTCGGAGGCGGAGGTGGTGACGGGCAGCAGGTCGTACTCGCGGGAGAAGTCGAGGACGTTCTTCTCGCTGTAGACGAAGTCGAGGAAGTCGCCGACCTGGTCCTTGTGGCCGTTCTTCTTGAAGGCCATCATCCAGTCGGTGACGCCCATGGTGGACTTGGGCGTGCCGTTGCGACCGGGCATCGGGACCATGCCGAACTTCACGCCGTTCTTCGCGGCCTGCTGCATCAGCGTGGGGTGGCCGTTGAGCATGCCGACGTCGCCCTTGGCGAAGGCGGCGAAGGCGTCCGCGCGATCGAGCTTGCCGGGGGCGACGGGGCCGGTCAGGCCCTTGCCGACCAGTTCGTCCTTGAGCCAGGTGAAGGTCTCGGTGTTCTGCGGGGAGTTGAGGGTGTAGGTGCCGATGTCGTCGGTGTAGCCGGAGCCGCCGCTCAGCAGCCACAACATGGTCTCCGCCTGCGCCTCCTCGGGCCCCAGCGGCAGCGCGTACGGGTACGTCACGCCCCTGGCCTTCAGCGCCTCGGCGTCGGCGGCGAGCTGGTCCCAGGTGTGGGGCGGGGTGAGGTGGGCCTGGTCGAAGAGCGTCTTGTTGTAGAAGAGCACCCGGGTGGAGGCCGCGAACGGGATGCCGTACTGGACGTGCCGAACCTGTCCGGCCTCGGAGAGCTGGCCGAGGAAGTCGGCCTGGACGGGGATGGAGAGCAGGTCGTCTGCCTTGTAGAGCAGCCCCTGGTCGGCGTAGTCGGCGTAGGCGCCGATCTGCGCCATGTCCGGCGGGTCGCCGGCGTCGACCATCTCCTTGACCTTGCGGTCGACGTCGGTCCAGGAGTACACGCTGACCTGGACCTTCACACCGGGGTGCCGGGACTCGTAGTCCTTGGCCAGCCGGTCCCAGTACTTCTGCGAGGTGTTGGCCGGAGAGTTGCCGTAGTCGGCCGCGACCAGCTCGAGGGTCACGTCCGAGGAGCCGTTGCTTCCGCAGCCGCCGAGGACCGTCGTCATGCCCAGCGCGGACACCACCGCGATCATTCCTGTCCTACGCCGCTGCACTGCTGTGTTCAGCCCCAACCCTTGTCGTGTTCACCATGCGGACACGACAGGTCTACACCACGTGAGTGGACTAGACCTCTTGCGGGTCGACGGGCCACACTGTTCTCCGTGAGACACGTCATCGCTCTCGATGTGGGCGGCACCGGGATGAAGGCCGCACTGGTCGGCGCGGAGGGCGACCTCCTCCACCAGGCGCGCCGCCCGACCGGCCGGGAACGCGGACCCGACGCCGTCGTCGAGGGAATCCTCGGCTTCGCCGCCGAGCTGCGCGCGTACGGCGCCGAGCGCTTCGGCGAGCCCTCGGCCGCCGCCGGCGTCGCCGTGCCCGGCATCGTCGACGAGGAACGCGGCATCGCCGCCTTCGCCGCCAACCTCGGCTGGCGCGACGTACCCCTGCGCGACCTGCTCGCCGAGCGGCTCGGCACCCCGGTCGCGCTCGGTCACGACGTGCGCACCGGCGGTCTCGCCGAGGGCCGGATCGGCGCGGGCCAGGGCGCCGACCGGTTCTTCTTCGTACCGCTGGGCACCGGGATCGCGGGCGCCATCGGCATCGACGGCCGGGTGGAGGCTGGCGCGCACGGCTTCGCCGGCGAGATCGGCCACATCGTCGTGCGCCCCGGGGGCACCCCGTGCCCGTGCGGTCAGCGCGGCTGTCTGGAGCGGTACGCGTCCGCCTCTGCGGTCAGCCAGGCCTGGGCCGAGGCGTGCGGGGGCCCGGACTCGGACGCGGCGGACTGTGCCAAGGCGGTCTCGTCCGGTGACGCCCGCGCCCAGAAGGTCTGGCAGGAGGCGGTGGACGCGCTCGCCGACGGGCTGGTCACCGCGCTCACCCTGCTGGACCCGGGGACGCTGATCATCGGCGGCGGGCTCGCCGAAGCGGGGGAGACCCTGTTCGCTCCGCTGCGGGAGGCCGTCCGGCGGCGGGTCACCTTCCAGAAACCGCCGTCGATCGTCCCCGCGGCCCTGGGGGACACCGCCGGATGCCTGGGCGCGGGGCTCCTCGCCTGGGATCTCCTCAACGCTTCTACGACTTCCCGGAGGTAGCCAGCTGATGGCCCCTAGCAAGGTTCTCACCGGAGCCCGGGTGGTACTGCCCATCGGGACCGCGGACGGCGGCCGTGTGATCGTCGACGGCACCCGGATCGCCGACAGGGCCCCCGCGGACGCCGAGACCCTCGACGTCTCCGGGCACTGGCTGGTCCCCGGCTTCGTCGACATCCACAACCACGGCGGGGGCGGGGCCTCCTTCTCCGGTTCGGCCGAGGACGCGCTGACCGCCGTGCACGCCCACCGGCGGCACGGCACCACCACCGTCGTGGCCTCCACCGTCACCGACGACATGGGCGTCCTCGCCAAGCAGGCGGGGCTGCTGTCTGAGCTGGCCGAGCAGGGCGAGATCGCGGGCATCCACTTCGAGGGGCCGTTCATCTCGCCGTGCCGCAAGGGCGCGCACTCCGAGGCGCTGCTGCGCCACCCGGACCCCGCCGACGTGCGCAAGCTGATCGACGCCGCCCGCGGGCAGGCGAAGATGGTGACGCTCGCCACCGAACTGCCCGGCGGCCTCGACTCCGTGCGGATGCTCGCCGACCAGGGGGTGATCGCGGCGATCGGGCACACGGACGCCGACTACGAGCAGACGGTGGAGGCGATCGACGCCGGGGCCACCGTCGCCACCCACCTGTTCAACGCGATGCCGACGCTCGGTCACCGCGCGCCCGGCCCGATCGCGGCGCTGCTGGAGGACGAGCGGGTCACGGTGGAGCTGATCAACGACGGGGTGCACCTGCACCCGGCCGCTCTGGAGCTGGCGTTCCACCACGCGGGCGCGGCCCGGGTCGCGTTCATCACCGACGCCATGGACGCCGCCGGCAACGGTGACGGCCGCTACATGCTCGGCCCGCTGGAGGTCGAGGTCGCGGACGGCGTGGCGCGGCTGGTGGAGGGCGGCTCGATCGCGGGTTCGACGCTCACCCTGGACCGGGCGTTCCGGCGTGCGGTGACGGTCGACCGGCTGCCGGTCGAGGACGTCGTACGGGCCCTGTCCGCCAATCCGGCCCGGCTGCTCGGGATGGACGACCGGGTGGGCTCCCTGGAGCCCGGCAAGGACGCGGATCTGGTGCTGCTGGACGAGGACTTCGCGCTCAAGGGCGTGATGCGGCGCGGCGAATGGGTGGTCGATCCCCGACTGGGCTGATCCGTCCGGCCTGCGCCCCGGCCTTCGGACGCCCTCCGGCCGGCCGTCGGCCGGATGGCCGGTCCGAGGGCTGGGCGGTGCGCCGTCCGTTTGGCATGATCGAAGTCCCGGCGGACGTCCGGGAGGTCATGACAGGCGTGCGTACGCCGTGACAGGCGCACCTACTCGGGGGAGGTCCGGCCCACGTGATCCTCACGGTCACGCTGAACACCGCTCTCGACATCACCTATCGGGTGCCGTCCTTGAAGCCCCACGTCTCCCACCGGGTGACGGAGGTGACCGAGCGGCCCGGCGGCAAGGGCGTCAACGTGGCCCGGGTGCTGGCCGCCCTCGGTCACCAGGTGACCGTCACCGGCTTCGCGGGCGGCCCCACCGGGCGCGAGGTGCACGAGCGGCTCGCGGCGACGCCCGGTGTGGTGGACGCGCTGGTCCCGGTGTCCGGCACGACCCGGCGCACGGTCGCGGTCGTCGACGAGCGCACCGGCGACACCACCCAGCTCAACGAGCCGGGCCCGGTCATCACCCCGCCCGAGTGGTCCGCCTTCCAGGACGTCTACGAGGATCTGCTCGGCTCGGTCTCGGCGGTCGCGCTGTGCGGCAGCCTGCCGCCCGGACTGCCGGTGGGCGCCTACGCCGGCCTGGTGCGCACCGCGCGCGCCGCGGACGTGCCCGTGCTGCTGGACACCAGCGGCGAGGCCCTGCGACGCGGTATAGCGGCCCGCCCCGACATCATCAAGCCGAACGCCGACGAACTGGCCGAACTCACCGGCGCGCACGAGCCGCTGCGCGCCACTCAGGCCGCCCGCCGGCGCGGCGCCCGCGCGGTCGTCGCCTCCCTGGGCGTCGACGGCCTCCTGGCGCACACGGCGGAGGGCCTGTGGCGGGCCGTCCCGCCCGCACGTGTCCACGGCAACCCGACCGGCGCCGGTGACTCGGCGGTGGCGGGCCTGCTCTCCGGCCTGGTGGAGCACCTGCCCTGGCCGGACCGGCTGGCCCGCGCGGTCGCCCTGTCCACGGCGACGGTGCTGTCCGAGGCGGCCGGCGAGTTCGACCGCACGGCCTACGTGGAGCTGCTGGAACGGGTGGCGGTGACCGGAGAGGCCACCGCGGCCTGAGGGGTCAGTCCCCGGACTTGACCCATCCCTTCTTCAGCCAGAGCTGATCGAGGTTGGCGTCGCACTGGTTGCCCTGCTCGCACGAGATCTTGATGGTGTTCGTGCCCTTGTTGAGCTGGACGTAGTTGAAGGTGTGGGTCCAGCCCTTCTCGTAGTCGCCCGCGGGGGCACCCGCGTAGTTCTTCAGGTTGACGGGTGTGGTGGACGCCGTGCCGTTCACGGTGAGGGTGGCGGTGCCGTCCTTGCCGGGGACGCCGTAGCCGACGAAGACGGTGTACTTGCCGTCCTCGGGGATGCCGTTGACGGTCCAGGTGACCGAGGCTCCGACGTTGTTGAAGTTCGTCACGTAGACGCCGCCGTCGGCCTGGGCGCCCTTGACGTCGGAGGCGGTGGTGGCGCCGCCGCCCAGCAGCAGGGCCTTGGCGTCGATCTTCGGCAGCTCGCCGTCCGGCGCGACGCTGCTGCTGGCGGACGGGGACGGCTGGGAGCTCTGGGAGGCCGCGGGCGTGGCGCCGCCGGCCTTGTCGCCGCCCTTGTCGTCGCCCTTGTCGCCGAGCATGGCCACGCTGATGCCGATGACGACGGCGGCGACCACGGCGACGGCGCCGATCAGCAGGCCCTTGGTGTTCGGCCCGCGGCGGCCGGTGCCGCCGCCCTGGGCGGGCCGGCGACCGGCGGGCGGGGCGCCACCGGGAAGGGTCTCGGGCGCGGCGTAGTGGGCGCTCGGCTGGCCGTACGCGCCCTGCTGCTGACCGTAGCCCTGCTGGCCCTGCTGGCCCTGCTGCTGCGGGACCTGGCCGTAGGGCGCCGTGGGGGGCTGCTGGCCGTACTGCCGCTGGCCGACCGTGCGGACCCGGCTGACCGAGTTCGGGTAGCCGTAACCGCCGGACGGCGGCTGGGCTCCGTTGGCCTGACCGTCGGCGTAGAGGTAGCCGAACGGGTCGTCGTCCTCGGGCGTGCTCGCGCCGTTGTTGCCGGGCGTCATCCCTAGGTACTCCTCAACAGGTGCGGGTCGGGTGCAGTACGTCGTCAGGATGGCGAGCCTACCCGCTCCCGTGGCCCCAAACAGGTGACTCAACCGGTATCAAGTCGCTGACCTGCGGATCATCCCGCTCGGCGATGTTGTTTGGGACGAGATCGTTTCTCGACGTACATCCGTTCGTCGGCGGACTTCAGAACTTCGTCCGCCGTCATGCCGCAATGTGCCCAGCCGATGCCGAAGCTGGCACCGACCCGGACGGCGCGGCCCTCGGCGCGGATCGGCTGGATGATCTCGTTGCGCAGCCGTACGGCGAGGTCCTGGGCGTCGGCCCGGCCGAGCCCGTCGGCGAGGATCACGAACTCGTCGCCGCCGAGCCGGGCGACCGTGTCGCCGTCGCGCACGCCGTTCGACAGCCGCCGGGCCACCTCGATGAGGACCGCGTCGCCCGCGTTGTGCCCGAACCGGTCGTTGATCGACTTGAAGCCGTCGAGGTCGCAGAAGAGCACCGCGAGCCCCTTGGTGCCGTCGTCCCGGTCGTTCTCGGGGGCGACGATGTGCACATGGTGGTCGTAGGCGTCGTAGGCCGCGGGGCCGGGCGCGAAGTCGAAGCCGTGACCGCTGCCGCCGGCGGCGTAGGCGGGGTGGCCGTGGGCGGCGTCCAGCGAGTCCAGCTCGCCGGCCGACTGGGGGCGACGGCACAGGCGGGCCGAGAGCCGGGAGCGCAGTTCGGCGGAGTTCGGCAGGCCGGTGAGGGAGTCGTGGGAGGCGCGGTGCGCGAGATGCAGCTCGCGGCGCTTGCGCTCCTCGATGTCCTCGACGTGGGTGAGCAGGAAGCGGGGCCCGTCGGCGGCGTCGGCGACCACGGAGTTGCGCAGGGACACCCAGACGTAGGTGCCGTCGCGGCGGGCCAGGCGCAGCTCCGCCCGCCCGCCCTCGGCGGAGGTCCGCAGCAGTGTGCCGATGTCCTCGGGGTGGACCAGGTCGGAGAAGGAGTAGCGGCGCATCGCGGAGGCGGGACGGCCGAGCAGCCGGCACAGGGCGTCGTTGGTGCGCAGGATCCGGCCGTGCTGGTCGCCGCCCATCTCGGCGATGGCCATGCCGGAGGGGGCGTACTCGAACGCCTGGCGGAAGCTCTCCTCGCTGGCGCGCAGGGCCTGCTGTTCACGCTCCAGGCGGACCAGGGCGCGCTGCATGTTGGCGCGCAGCCGGGCGTTGCTGATCGCGATGGCCGCCTGGAACGCGTACACCTGCAAAGCCTCGCGGCCCCAGGCGCCGGGGCGGCGGCCGTTGCGCGGGCGGTCCACGGAGAGCACGCCGAGCAGCTCGCCCGAGCCGCCGGGGCCGCCGGGCGAGTACATGGGCGCGAAGAGCCGGTCGGAGGGGTGCCACTCGTCCTCGAAGCGCGGGGCGGGCCCGTCGGTGTACCACTGCGGGACGTCGTCGTCGTCGAGGACCCAGCCCTCGGTGTGGGGTATGAACACCAGGTCGCCCCACTGCTCGCCCATGTTCAGCCGGCGCTCCCAGGACACGCGGGAGCCGACCCGGCCGGTGATCAGGGCCTCGGCGGCGGGGTTGCCGGAGAACGCGGCCACCACGAGGTCGCCGTCGGAGCGCACGAGGTTGACGCACGCGAGCTCGTAGCCGAGGCCGGTCACAACGCCGTCGGCGACGGTCTGCAGCGTGTCCGCCAGGCTTCGTGCGGTGTTCATGTCCGCCATGACCTGGTGCAGTTGTCGCAGGGTCGCAAGACGGACGTAGGGCTCCGACTCGGTCTCCATGCTCGCCCTCCCCCCGATACCTCGCAGTGCGTCAAAGGGTTCTCTTCGGCGTATCGTTCCGTGCGGTCTCCGCCACTGAATCACAGCGCGAAGCCCACCCGGTACACAGGGTCAACAATTCGAGCCTCTTGTGACTCAAGTCACAGCCGAACGTGAGCAATTGAGCGCAGTTTCCGCATTTTCCCTGCACGTTTACCGAACGCAAACTTTGTGGGTGTGTGCACATGATGCACCAGCGCCCTGCCGGGCGGGCTGGAATCGAAGCTTCCACCCTGCGGAAAGAGACCGGGCACCGGCTTCCGGTGGTCCTCGGGTCCTAGGTCCGGGCTCGGGCCAAGGCCCGATGCGGGGGCCGTGAGCCGGTGATTAGCGTGGGGTGCGTGCTGAACACCTTCCCCTCGCCGTCCTCCTCGCCGTCCGCCTCTGCCACGGTCACCGCCGCCGGGCATGCTGAGGGGGTGAGCAACGACGAGTTCCGGGCCGCGATGACCCGGCTGGCCGCGGGCGTGGTCCTGGTGACCGCGCAGGAACCGCCGCTGGACCCGGACGATCCGCTGGCACCCGGGGGCGAGGACGTGGGGATGACCGCCACGGCGTTCGTCTCGGTGTCGCTGGACCCCCCGCTGGTGCTGGTCAGCCTGCGCGAGGGTTGCCGCATGGACGATCTGCTCGCCGAGCAGCCCCTGTGGGCGGTGTCGGTGCTGACGGAGAGCCAGCGCCACATCGCCGGCCGCTTCGCCATGAAGGGCCGTATCAGCGACCGGCTGCTGTTCGAGGACATCCCCTACGTCCGCGGCGAGGTCTCCGGCGCCCCGCTGGTGGGCGGCGCCCTGGCCACCCTGGAACTGCGCACCGAGCAGCGGGTGCCGGCCGGCGACCACACCCTGGTCGTCGGCCGGGTCCTCACGGCCCGCCTCCCCAGCGCCGACGGCGGCCCGCTGATGTACTTCCGGGGAAGGTACCGGCAACTGAGGTGAGCCGGCGGGGCACGCGGCGATCCCACGGGGGACGGGCCGATGCGTCGGGCGAGCCCACGGGGATGATCCGGCGCCTGGGCCGGACGGTCCGCAGGGCTTCTACGACGCCCTCGAGGCTGTCGACTTCAGGCCAGGGAGCACGTCAAGTCCAGTCCCGTCCGGAGCGGCCGCGCTTGGTCTCCGACCGCTGCTTCTTCTCCCGCAGGCGGCGCTCGTTGATGCCGCGCGGGATACGGGTCGGTCTGCGGGTCCTGGGCGGGGGCGCGGTCGCCTCGGCGAGCAGGGCGGCGAGCCGCACGGCGGCGGCCTCGCGGTTGCGCCACTGGGAACGGTGCTCGGATGCGCGGACGGTGACCACCCCGTCCACGAGCCGGCCCGCCAGCCGGTCCAGGGCGCGCTGCTTCCACACCTCGGGCAGGGACTCGGTGTTCGCCAGGTCGAAACGCAGTTCGACCTGCGTGTCGCTGGTGTTGACGTGCTGTCCGCCGGGCCCCGAGGACCGCGAGAAGCGCCAGGCCAGTTCGGCCTCGGGGAGCGCGACGGAGCCGCGGATGACATAGGGACCGGACATGCCGTCCATGTTCCCGCGCCCGTCCCGGTCACGTCACCGGATTTTCACGGGGCCGCCCGGGGGACGTTCGAACCGGCTTGGTAAAAAAGGTAAAGACATCCGGAACCATGGGGACCCCTCTCGGCGTTCCTAGGGTGGCGGTAGCTTCATCCGCACACGCAACGAGGGAAGGGACTCCCCCACCATGGCTGTAAGCCTGTCCAAGGGCGGCAACGTTTCGCTCACCAAGGAGGCCCCGGGCCTGACCGCCGTCACCGTGGGCCTCGGCTGGGACGTCCGCACGACCACCGGCACGGACTTCGACCTGGACGCCTCCGCGATCGCGGTGAACGCGCAGGGCAAGGTGTACTCCGACGCCCACTTCGTGTTCTTCAACAACAAGCAGACCCCGGACAACACCATCGTCCACACCGGTGACAACCGCACCGGCGAGGGCTCCGGCGACGACGAGGCGATCAACGTCAACCTCGCCGCGCTCCCGGCCGACATCGACAAGGTCGTCTTCCCGGTCTCGATCTACGACGCCGAGAACCGCAGCCAGAACTTCGGCCAGGTCCGCAACGCCTACATCCGCATCGTCAACCAGGCCGGCGGCGCGGAGATCGCCCGCTACGACCTCTCGGAGGACGCGGCCACCGAGACGGCCATGGTCTTCGGCGAGCTGTACCGCAACGGCGCGGAGTGGAAGTTCCGCGCGGTCGGCCAGGGCTACGCCTCGGGCCTGGTGGGCATCGCCCAGGACTTCGGCGTCAACGTCTGACACCGGCCCATGTGCGGCGGCGGGGCCCCGGCCTTCGAAAGGCCGGGGCCCCGCTCCGTACCCACGCCCGTCTCCTCCCACGAGGGCGCCCGAACGCCTCGCCCGTCCGCACGGTCCGCGATACGTTGCGCGGGTGATCATCGAGTCCCTGTCCCTCCCCCCGGACCACGGCCTGCCCGGCGAACTGCTGACCGAACTCACCGCGCTGTACGCGTCCGATCGCGACTTCCACGCCCTCAGCGGCGAGTTCCCGGACCCGGACGACATCCGCCCGGAACAGGTGGCGGCCGCCCTGGCGGACGATCTGGCCAACCCGGACGCGGAGGTGCTGCTGGCCCGCAGCGAGGGCCGTCCGGTGGCCGTCGCGATCACTCTCGCCCACCACCCCGACCCGGCCGACCCGGACCCGTGGATCGGACTGCTGATGGTCGACGCGACGGCTCGACGACAAGGCCACGGCAAGCGGCTGGCGGGCGTGATCGAGGACCGCTTCCGCGCCGCGGGCCGCACCGCCGTGCGCCTCGCCGTGCTGGAGAACAACCCGCGCGCCCTCGCCTTCTGGACGGCCCTCGGCTACGAGGTCATCGACCACCGGCCGGACCGGGAACTGCACCGCCCCTGTGCGGTGTTGCGCAAGGAACTGGGCCGACCCGAGTCGGCCTGACCGCGCCGCGGCCGGATTTGCTGGAGACCTTCGCCACCGGCGGCCCGCCGCCCGACTCCGCCGGCCTCCGGGAGCCGCGGCTGAGACACGCACGGGCCGTGTGGGCCGCCCCTGCGGCGCTGCGGCGGGACCTGCGGCGGGTGTGACGGCTGCGGGCCCGGCTCAGGGGTGGGCCGGTCTGCCGTCGCCGAGCAGCCAGTCCTTCCATATCTCGCCGAAGTCCTTCGCCGGGACCTTCTTCTCGACGTAGGCGGTGAAGTCGGCGGTGGTGGCGTTGCCGTGGCGGTGGGCGGCGGCCCAGCCCTGGATGATCTCGTAGAAGGCGTCGTCGCCGGCCTTCTGACGGATCTTGTGCAGGACCATCGCGCCGCGTTCGTAGACCGGGTGGGCGGAGATGTGCGCGGCGTCGCTCGGTCCGGCCGGCGGAAAGGCCCACAGCTCCTCGGGAGCCACGTTCTCGTCCTCGCCCCGGTAGAGCGCGTCGAAGGTCTGCTGCGCGCTGGGGCCGCCGTGGTCCTCCTCCCACAGCCACTCCGCGTACGTCGCGAAGCCCTCGTTGAGCCACATGTCCCGCCACGACGCCGGGGTGACGGAGTCGCCGTACCACTGGTGGGCCAGTTCGTGCACGAGGGTGCCGGTGTCGGGGGCGCCGGGGAAGACGGGTCGGGTCTGGGTCTCCAGGGCGTAGCCGGCGTCCTCGCCGCGCCCGACGACCACGCCGGTGGAGGAGAAGGGGTACGGACCGAAGTTGTCCTGCGACCACTCGAGGATCTCGGGGAGCTGCGCGAGCACCGTGCGGCTCGCCGCCTCCTGGCTCGGGTCCACGGCGGAGTACACCGGCAGGTGGCCCTTCAGCACCGAGCGAGTGATCCGGTAGTGGCCGATCGCGACCATGGCGAGGTAGCTCGCCATCGGCTCGGCGGTGTGCCAGCGGTACGTCGTGCGGTCCCCGTCGGTCGTCGTGGACTGCAACTCGCCGTTGGAGACGGCCTGGAGCCCCTTGGGCACGGTGACGGCGACGTCGTACGCGGCCTTGTCCGAGGGATGGTCGTTGCCGGGGAACCAGGCCATCGATCCGACCGGTTCGCCGAGGGCCAGCGCGCCGTCGGCGGAGTACAGCCAGCCCTCCTCGCTGCCGTCGGCATCGGTGAGGGTCCGCGGGGTGCCGGAGTAGCGGACCGTCACGCCGAACGTCTCGCCCTCGGACAGTTCGCCGTGCGGGCGGACGGTCAGCTCCTGGCCCGCGCGCTGGAATCGGGCGCGCCGTCCCTCGACGGTCACGTCCCGCACCGTCAGCCCCTCGAGGTCGAGGTCGAAGGCGGAGAGGTCCTTGGTGGCTCGGGCCGTGATCCGGGCCGTGCCGGTGAGCCGGCGGTGGTCCGGGTCGTAGGCGAGGGTGAGGCCGTAGTGGGTGACGTCGTACCCGCCGTTGGCCCGCCTTGGGGAAGTAGGCGTCGCGCACGCCCGAGCCGCCCGGAGTGCCGTGGACGCCGCCGTCGCAGGCGGTCAGCGCGAGAGCGAGGACGGCGGTGGTGGCGGTGACGGCCCGGGCAACCCGTACGGATCGGTACACATGTGCGATCTTATGCGGCGGGCCATGACACCATCGGCTACGTGCTCGACATCGGCTACGCCCTCTCCAACCGCTTCCCCGACCCGCCGCAGACGGACTACCGCCGCGTGGACGTCCACGCCCTGCGCCACGACCTGTTCTGCGGCGACGTGTACCTGGCCGACACCGAGACGGACCGGGAGGTCGCCACGGCCTGGGGCTGGGTGCCGGTGCTCGACTTCGCCTGGGCGCTGTGCGACATCGTGGAGCGGCTGGACCGGGACCCGGCCGGCTCGCGGGCGGCGCGGCCGCAGCGGGCGGAACTGGACTTCACCGAGTCCACCGACCGCATGCTCTTCGAGCGCCGCTTCGGCTGGGTGGACATCGAGGCCGACTGGATGCCGGCCGAGGAGCCCCCGCTCACCTTCTCCCACTCCGAACTGCGCCGCGAGGCCCGCGACTTCCTGCACGACCTGATCGCCGACCTGACGGACCTGCACGACGACCTGGCCGAGAACCCGGCGATCTGGACCCTCCAGGCCCGCTTCCCCCGCCTGCCCTGAGCCGGGACGCTGCCGCGAGCCGTGAGCCGCGAGACCGGCCCGGCCGGTCCGCGGGATCTCAGGTCCGCGCGGTGGGCCGTTGGGCCCCGCCGAGCAGGATCACGTCGTCGGCCGTCGTCCCGTACGGCAGTTCGCCCTGCGAGAGGTAGCGGTAGCCGATGGTCAGGCGCGGAGCGTTCAGGCGCAGGCAGTCCATCGCGTCGAAGTGCTGCGCGTCGGCGAACACATACCGTCCGTCCTCCCCGTCCTCCGGGTCGATCGGTATGCACCGCAGGACCGACTCCAGCGCCGCCAGGTCCACGGGGCCGGCGGCGAGGGACAGGAAGGCGTCCGGGTCGGCGCCCGTCGGCTCGGGCCACTCGAACGGCTGCTCGACGCCCGGCGGATCCTCTCCGTCGTCCTCCGGCTCGTCGAAGTAGCCGGGGAAGGAGTCGTAGGAGTGGCGCAGGTCGCCGTTCTCGTACAGCGTCATCATGAGGACGTCGGAGTCGAAGAGGTACATGCCCAGCGCGGGCGCCCCGAGCAGCTTGCTCAGCGGTCCGGCGAGGTCGAGCCCCGCCGTTTCCGGATCCGGGTGGATCACCGTGTGCTCCGGCCCGGCGGGCAGCACGTACCCCCTGACACCCTGGCCGTCCAGCAGCGGCACGACCGCCTCGCACGCCCGCGCCACCAGTACGTTGCCGTAGAAGGAACCCATGGACGTCACCCCTCCACGCGAAGCCCCAGCTTCGCCGCCAGGACCGGGGCCAGGTCGAGCAGCTGGCCGGTGCTGATCACCGCTCCCGCCAGCCGGTCCACGCCGGCCGCGATCTCCAGCGGCGCGGCCCCTCGCAGATCCACGTCCGAGAGCGTCACGGCGCTGAGGTCCACGCCCTTCAGAGCGCAGTCCAGGAACTCGACCCGCTCCAGCCGGGCCCCCGCGAAGTCCGGCTCGACAAGGACGCAGCCCTCGAAGACGACGTCCCGCAGCTTCGCCTTCCGCAGGTTCAGGTAGTCGATCTTGCCGCCCCGGATCCACACCCGTTCCAGCACGGCGCCGTGCAGCTGGGTCCCGCCGAGGCGGGCGTCGGCCAGCTCCACGTCGCGCAGCGTCGACTCCGCGAGGTCGGTGCCCACGCCCCGCACGCCGGTGAGCACGGAGTCGAGCAGGCGCGCGTGACGCAGTGACGCGTCGTCCAGCGCGCAGCCCCGCAGCGCGCAGTCCATGAACCGGGCGCCCGCACCGTCCTGCCCGGCGAAGTCCGTGTCCCGGAACTCCAGCCCGTCGTAGTCCCCGTCCGGTGACAGCGCCCCGCCGCCGTACGCCTCCAGCGCGGGCAGTCGCACCTCCGGCCGCCGCGCGGCCCTCGCCGCACCGCGTCCGCCCGTCCCGCCGCTCGTTGTCCTCGCCATGGCCCCATGCTGCACCCCACCACTGACAACGCGATCGACCTGCGCGAACACAGGCGATGTCACAAACCGGGGTCTCGGGGCGTCGTAGCCGACGAAGGCGCAAGCGACCGGAACCGACCAGAGGGAGAACCCCACCCATGCACCGCATCACCGTCATCGGCGGCGGCCTCGCCGGATTGACCGCGGCGATCTCCGCCGCCGAAGCGGGCGCCGACGTCACCGTCCACGAGGCCCACCACACGCTGGGCGGACGGGCCCGGACGGCCCAGGGACCGTACCGGACGAACGACGGCCCGCACGCCCTCTACAACGGCGGCCCGCACTGGGCCTGGCTCCGCCGGCGCGACCTCATCGGGCCGCTCGGCCAGCTGCCGCCGCTGGAGGCCACCCGGCTCCGGCTGCGGTACCAGGGGGCACTGCGCCGCACCCCGCCCTTCGCGGTGCTCAAGCTGCTGCGCCGCGGCCTGCCGCAGGCGCCCGTGGACACCGACTTCTTGCCCTGGGCGACCGGCATCGCGGGCGAAGAAGGGGCCCGCGCGGCCGCCCACTACAGTGCGGTCGCCCTGTTCCACCACGACCCGGGCGCCCTGTCGGCCGCCTTCGTGCAGGAGCGGCTGCGCCGCGCCACCAAGCTGCCGCCGGAGGCGCATTACCCGCGCGGCGGCTGGGCGAGCGTGATCGACCGGATGGCCGCCCGCGCCTGGAACCTGGGCGTGCGGATGGAGACCCTGTCCCGCGTCGACACGCTGCCCACCGACACCCCCGTCGTCGTCGCCACCTCCCTGGCCGCCGCCCGCCGGCTCCTCGGCGACGACTCGCTGACCTGGCCCAGCGGCCGTACCGCCCTGATCGACCTGGCGGTGCGCACGCGCCGCGGCGACGCGTTCGCCGTCTCCGACCTGGACGCGCCCGGCTGGATCGAACGCTTCACCGCGCAGGACCGCACCCTCGCCCCGGCCGGTGAGCAGTTGATCCAGGGCCAGGTCCCGCTCGCCCCCCACGAGTCGCGCGCCGACGGCATCGCCCGCGCCGAGGAACTGCTCGACCTGGGCTTTCCCGGCTGGCGGGAACGGGTGACCTGGCGGCGGGAAGCGGTCGCGAGCGGCCGTACCGGGGCCGTGGACCCGCCCGGCACCAGCTGGCGCGACCGCCCGGCCATCGACCGCGGCGACGGCGTCTACCTGGTCGGCGACCAGGTCGCCGCCCCCGGCGTCCTCTCGGAGGTCTCCTTCGCCGCCGCCCTCACCGCCGTCAGCCTCGCCCTGGGCCGGTCCGGCCTCGGCCGCCGCCGGGGCCGACTCGACCTCAAGCAGGCATGAGATATGCGGTTCGCCCTATTTCGTGGTCTTCTGGCGGCATGAGTATCACCCGAAAAGGTGAGCCCACCCCCCAACACCTGCTGCACCGGCACCGGGGAGGCCGTGCCGGCCCGCCGCACCCACACGCGGCCCACCCTCCCCGGCACGCCCGGACCGCCGACGCCCACCGCTGGTGGGCCCTCGTCGTGATCGCGCTCGCGCAGTTGATGGTCGTCCTGGACGCGACCATCGTGAACATCGCGCTCCCCTCCGCGCAGCACGCGCTGCGCATCTCCGACGGCAACCGTCAGTGGGTGATCACCGCCTACACACTCGCCTTCGGCGGGCTGCTCCTGCTGGGCGGCCGGATCGCCGACCTGGTGGGCCGCAGGCGGACGTTCGTGATCGGGCTCGCCGGCTTCGCCGCCGCCTCCGCGCTCGGCGGCGGCGCCACGTCCTCGGGCATGCTCTTCGGGGCCCGCGCGCTGCAGGGCGCCTTCGCCGCCGTGCTCGCCCCGTCCGCCCTCTCCCTGCTGACCACGGCGTTCACCGATCCGCGAGAACGTGGGAAGGCGTTCGGCATCTACGGCGCCCTCGCGGGCAGCGGCTCGGCGATCGGCTTCATCGTCGGCGGCCTGCTCACCGAGTATCTGACCTGGCGCTGGTGCCTGTACGTCAATGTGCCCATCGCGGCCGTCGCGGTGCTCGGCGCGTTCGCCCTGCTGCACGACCGGCCGGGCGACCCGGCCGCCCGCCTGGACGTGCCGGGCGCCGTGCTGGGCTGCGGCGGACTGGTCGCTGTCGTCTACGGGTTCAGCGAGGCCGAGCCGCGCGGCTGGACCGACCCGCTGGTACTGGCCCTGTTCGCGGCGGGAGTGCTTCTGCTCGCGGCGTTCGTGACCTGGCAGACCCGAGCACCGAAGCCGCTGCTGCCGCCGCATGTGATCCGAGAGCGCAACCGGGCCGGCTGCTTCCTGACCATGCTGCTGGCCGTCATCGGCATGTTCGGACTGTTCCTGTTCATGACCTACTACCTCCAGGGCATCCTCGGCTACTCGCCGCTGCGGACGGGTCTGGCCTTCCTGCCGCTGACCGCGGCGATCGTCGTCGGCTCCACGCAGATCTCGGCCCGGCTGCTGCACCGCGTGGCTCCGCGCGCCCTCATGGTCCCCGGCATGGTCCTGGCGGCGGGCGGCATGCTGCTTCTGACCCGGCTGACGGTCGCCTCGCACTACACCTCCGAGCTGCTGCCGGCGCTGCTGCTGATGGGCCTGGGCATGGGCCTGACCTTCATGCCCGTGTTCGCCACCGCGACCGCGGGCGTCGCCGACCGGGACTCGGGTGTGACCTCGGCGACGGTGAACACCTCGCAGCAGGTGGGCGGTTCGATCGGGACCGCCCTGCTCAACACCGTCGCCACGACCAGCGGCGCCGCGTACGTCACCGCCCACCTGCACAGCCCGGCGGACCGGGCCCGGGTGGTCCCGGAGGGTGTGGTGCACGGCTACACGGTCGCCATCTGGTGGGCCGCCGCCGTCCTGCTCCTGGCCGGTCTGGTCGCGGGCCTGATGGTGAACGCGCGGGCACCCGGGCGCACGCGTCCGGGGCGGGAGGGCGTACCGGAGTCGGTGGTCTGACCGGCGCCGGGCACCCTCAAGGGGTCCGGGTCTCGCCGGCGGGGACGTGGCCGGGCGTCAGTGACGTCCGGCCACGCGGTCGGCGATCCGGGCCAGCCGGGAGGAGCCGGCGCTGTGGGTGAGCGCCTCGCGGCGGTCGGCCGTGCGATAGGCGGCGTACATTCCCTGCACCCCCAGCCAGCGCAGCGGTTCCGGCTCCCACCGGCGCACCTTGTGGTTCACCCAGGGCAGGTCGGTCAGCGCGGTGCGGCCGCCCTGCCCGGAGTCCTGCTGGACCAGGTCGCGCAGGGTGCGGGCGGCGAGGTTGGCGGTGGCCACGCCCGAGCCGACGTAGCCGCCCGCCCAGCCCAGGCCCGTCGTACGGTCCAGGGTGACGGTCGCGCACCAGTCGCGCGGCACCCCGAGGACCCCGGACCAGGCGTGCGCGATCCGCACCCCGGCCAGAGCGGGGAAGAAGCCGAGGAGGACGTCCCGCAGCGCCTGGACGGTCTCCCGCTGGGTGCGGCCGTCGTTGTCGGTGCGCGAGCCGAAGCGGTACGGCACTCCGCGCCCGCCGAGGGCGATCCGGCCGTCGGCGGTGCGCTGGGCGTACATGTAGGCGTGCGCCATGTCGCCGAGCGTCTCCCGGCCCGACCAGCCGATCGCCTCCCACTGCTCGTCGCTCAGCGGCTCGGTCGCGATCATCGAGGAGTTCATCGGCAGCCAGGTGCGCCGCCGGCCCTTGAGAGAGGCCGTGAAGCCCTCGGTGCAGCGCAGCACGTAGGGGGCGCGGACGGTGCCGTACGGGGTGACCGCGTGTCGGGGGCGGATCTCCGTGACCGGTGTCGCCTCGTGGATGGTCACCCCGAGCGCCTCCACGACCGCCGCGAGGCCCTTGACCAGCTTCGCCGGATTCAGCCGGGCGCCGTGCGGGGTCCAGGTGGAGCCCACCGCGTCGGCGACCCGGATCCGCTCGGCGGTCTCCCGGGCGCCGTACAGCTCGCGGTCCTTCTCGCCGTACCCCAGCTCGTGCTCGTGGAAGGTTTTCAGGCGGGCCAGCTGGGCCGGGGTGCGGGCCACTTCGAGCACGCCGCCCTTGTGGACGTCCGCCTCGACACCCTCCTCGGCGGCGACCCGGATCACCTCGTCCACGGTGTCGTTCATGGCCCGCTGGAGGCGTACGGCGGCCTCGTGACCGTGCAGCCTCGCGTACCGGTCGCGGCCGGCGACGCCGTTGTAGAGCCAGCCGCCGTTGCGGCCGGAGGCGCCGTAGCCGCAGAACTTCTGCTCCAGGACGGTGATCCGCAGGAAGGGCGCCGCCTTCTTCAGGTAGTACGCCGTCCACAGCCCTGTGTACCCGCCCCCGACGACCACCACGTCGGCGCTCGCGTCCCCGGTCAGCGGCTCCCGCGCCGCCGGGAGGCCGTCGTCCGCGAACCAGAAGGAGATGCCGCCGTTCACGATGCCGTCGCCCGCGGCACTTGCCGAGCTGCTCATGAGCGGGACGTTAACCGCTGGGAGCCGCCGGTGTCTCCTTCGGATTCCGTGCTTTTCCGCGCTCGTCCGCGGCCCGGGACCAGCGGGAAGCAGGCCAGTCCGATCAGTACGGAGGTGAAGTGCCCGAGGTCGGTGAAGGTGCGCCCGGTCAGCAGCGGCACCCCGGAGTAGACGAGCACGGCGGCGGCGTACAGGTTCCGCCAGGGACGCGGGAACCGGTGGGCCAGCACCCCCACCACCCCCGCGAAGGCGTAACTCACGCCCACGTCGAGCGTGTTGACGGCCGACTCCGGCGCCATGCCGCGCCGGATCGCCCACAGCAGCGCACCCTCGCTGATCAGCGTGGCCAGCACATGCGCGGCCGCGCACACCAGCAGCCAGCGCAGGGTGCCCAGCCAGCGCTCGACCTGCGCGTGGAAGACCGTGTACAGGGGCACGTACGGCACCCACCGGCCGCTCGGGATCCACATCGCGCTGGCGAACAGCACCCGCACCGGGTTGTCCGACAGCTCATGGAGGTTCGTCGAACGCTGCCGCAGGAAGTCCTGCTCGAACTCCGGCGACATGCGGTGCAGGGCCACGGTGGTGAGGAACAGGATCAGCAGCCAGACGTACGTGCCCGGGGCACTGCGGACGTACCTCCGGACGGACCCCGCCGCCGCCCGGAGCCCGTGCCGAAACCGGATGACCCCGTCCACACGCGCAAGTATGGTCGGGAAGGTGATCGAGGTGCCCGCCGAGCTCGCCGCTTCCCAGGAGAGATTCAACGGGGCGGCGGGCCGGGCGTTCGTCGCCGGCCTGCCGCGGCGGGCGGAGGGTTTCCTGCGGCGGTGGGGGCTGCGCGTCGACGGCCGGCCGATGTACGGGGTGTGCGCGCTGGTCCTTCCGGTGGTCCGCGCCGATGGCACACCGGCCGCGCTCAAGCTCCAGCTCCCGGACGAGGAGAGCGCGGGTGAGCCGGTCGCGCTGCGGGTGTGGGACGGCGACGGGGCCGTACGGCTGCTGGAGCACGACGAGCCCACCGGCACACTGCTGCTGGAGCGGCTGGACTCCTCCCGTGCGCTGACGCACCTGCCGGACACCCGCGAGGCCGTCGCGATCATCGGCGATCTGCTGGCCCGGCTGACCTCCGTGGCCGCCCCGGCGGGGATACGGCGACTGGGTGACATCGCGCGGAGCATGCCGGAAGAGGCGCCGCGCGCCCTCGCGCGGGTTCCGGACCCCGCCGACCGCCGGCTGATCGCGGACTGCGCGGCGGCGGTACGGGAGGTCCTGCCGGAACCGGGCGACCGGCTGCTGCACTGGGACCTGCACTACGACAACGTCCTCGCCGCCGGGCGGGAGGCCGGGGGCGACCGGCGTGGACCCGGGCAACCCTGGCTGGCCATCGACCCCAAGCCGCTGGCCGGCGACCCCGGTTTCGAACTGTTCCCGGCGCTGTGGAACCGCTACGACCCCGCCGAGACCGTCCGTCGCTTCGACGCGCTGACCGGCGCGCTGGGGCTGGACCGGGAGCGGGCCCGCGCCTGGACGCTGGGCCGGGTGCTCCAGAACTGCCTGTGGGAGCTCGAGGACGGCCGGCCCCTGCGGGCCACGGACCTGGAGATCGGCCGCGCCCTGCGCGCCTGATGCTCCCGTACGCACCCTGCGCGCTCGTACGCCCCACCACGCACCCGCGTGCGCCTGCGACACGCCCTCGGACGGCGCACCCCCGGCCCGGCGGCTTATCGGGTCATAGCGTACAGAATATGAAAAAACGCCACATCGCCTTGCTTGTGGGTTCAGCAGCGCTCGGCGCCTCCTGCGTCGCCGCCGCGTCTCCGGAGTCGGGGGGACACCGGACGCACACGGTGCACCCCGGGGAATCGATTCAGAAGGCGGTGGATGCCGCCAAGGCCGGCGACACCGTGCTCGTGCTGCCCGGCACTTACCACCAGAGCGTCAAGGTGTCCACGCCCGGCCTGATCCTGCGCGGCATGGGCGACGGGACCGTCCTGAAGCCGGCGGCGAAGGCGACGGACGACTGCGGCAAGCGCGGCAACGGCATCTGCGTGGCCGGCACCAAGACCACGCTGCTCAAGGGGGTCACCGTCTCCGACCTGAAGGTGACCGGTTTCTCCCGCGCCGGGGTGATGGCCGTGGGCACCGACGGGCTGACCGTGCGGCGCGTCACCGCCGAGAAGAACGCCGTGTGGGGCCTCGCCGAGGAGCGCTCCCAGCACAGCGCCTACCGGGAGAACACCGTCCGGAACAGCGGGGACGCGGGCATCTTCCTGGCCAACACGATCACCGCCGAACAGGGCGCCACCGACGCCAGGGGCACGCTGGTCACCGGCAACCGTGTGGAGAACAACCGGATCGGCGTCACCGTCCGCCGGCTGCGGAACGCGAGCGTCACCGCCAACCAGGTCACCGGCAACTGCGCGGGCGTCTTCGTGGTCGGCGACGAGAACAAGCCGAAGGCGGGCGCGCTGACCGTGCGCGGCAACCAGGTCGTGAAGAACAACAAGTACTGCGCCAAGACCGAGCGACTGCCCTTCCTCCAGGGTTCGGGCATCGTTCTGACCGGTGTGGAGAAGACCGACGTCACCGGCAACGTGGTGACCGGCAACTCCGGCACGTCCCCGCTGTCGGGCGGCATCGTGCTCTTCAAGAGCTTCGTCGGGGCCACCAACGAGAACAACAAGGTCCGGGACAACTCGCTGCGCGACAACTCCCCCGCCGACCTGGTCGACCAGGAGACCACCAAGCTCGGCAACGCCTTCACCCACAACTCCTGCCGGGCGTCCAAGCCGAGCGGGCTGTGCTGAGCCGCGCCCCCGCAGCCCCCGCGCCGCGAACCGACTGCCCGCGCCGTCACCCGTAATCCCCGCACACCCCTCGCGGGACCGAGAAGTCAGAAGGAAGGAAGGCGGCATGACGACCGCTCACACCGCCCCACCGCCGTCCATGCGGCTCAGGGAGCTCGCGTTCGGCGCGGCCTGTGCCGCCGCCCTCCGCGCCGCCGCTCGGCTGGGCGTCGCCGACGCCCTCGGGGACACCCCCGCCACCGTGGAGGACCTCGCCGCCGCGGTGAAGACCGAACCCAAGCCGCTCCGCCGGCTGCTGCGGGCGCTGGCCTGCTACGGCCTGTTCACCGAGCGCCCGGACGGCGCCTTCGCCCATACCGACATGTCCCGGCTGCTGCGCGAGGACGACCCCCACAGCCTGCGCAACATCTGCCTGTGGTGCACCGAGCCGTGGACCTGGGACGCCTGGCCGAAGCTGGACGAGGCCGTCCGCACCGGCCGCAACGTGGTGGAGGACCTGTACGGCAAGGAGTTCTTCGTCTACCTCAACGAGGACGCCCCCGAGTCGGCGGACGTCTTCAACCGGGCCATGACCACCTCCAGCAAGCAGTCCGCGCGGGACGTGGCCGACCTGCTGGACCTGTCCGGGGCCGCCTCGGTCGCCGACATCGGCGGCGGCCAGGGACACGTGGTGGCCTGCCTGCTGGAGAAGTACCCGCACATGCGCGGCACCCTGATGGACCTGCCGCGGGTGGTGGACCACGCCGACCCGCGGCTGCTGCCGGGCGGTGCTCTGGCCGACCGGGTGAGCATCGTGGCCGGCGACTGCCGCGAGGCCGTCCCGGTCCGGGCCGACGCCTACATCATCAAGAACATCCTGGAGTGGGACGACGACTCCACCGCACGCTGTCTGCGCAACGTCATGGAGGCGGGTGGCCCCAAGGCGCGGGTGGTGGTCATCGAGAACCTCGTCGACGACACCCCGTCGATGCGGTTCAGCACCGCCATGGACCTGCTGCTGCTGCTCAACGTGGGCGGCGCCAAGCACACCACCGACTCGATGGTGAGCCGGCTGGAGGCGGCGGGCCTGGTCATCGACGACATCAGCCCCGTCAACCCCTACCTGCACGCCTTCGACTGCACCGTGCCCGCCTGAGCGGCGGCAGGACTCCCGGCGACGGCCGCCGGGCCCGCGGCAGCGCGGGTCCGGCGGCCGTTGTCCGTCCGCCGTACGACGGCGTCAGCCGTGGCCGTCGCGCTCCCAGACGTAGAAGCGATGCGCCATGGCGTCCTTCGGCGAGCGCCAGGTCTCGGGGTCGTACGCGCTGACGTACGCCGACAGCCGCTCGCTGATGCCGCGGAACTCGGGGTGGTCCGCCACCTTGGCGACGGCCGGGCCCGGATCCCGGTCGGCCTCGACGAGGTGCATGTACACATCGCCGAACTGGAAGAGGCTGCGCCGGGTGACGCCGACCAGGTGCGGCAACTCCCCCCGGTCGGACTCCTCGAAGATCTTCGCGATGTCCGGGGCCGACCCCGGAGCCATCCGGGCCACGATCAGGGCCTGGTGCATGAACGTTTCTCCTGTCGTCCGGTGCGGTCCGGTCCGTCGTCCGGCGCGGCTCAGTCGGTGGTCAGGGCCGGCTCGGGCCGGCGTCCCGCGGCGGCCTTCTCGATCTTGTCGCGGATCAGGGCCATCTGGACCTTGGAGTTCTTGTTGATGTTGTCGGTCATCCAGTCGTCGTCGACGGGCGCCTGCGGCTTCATCGCGAAGTCCTGGGTCCACACCATCCGGGTGCCGGCGGGCACCTCCTCGTACCGCCACCGGATGTTCATGTACTCGAAGGGACCGGTCTCCACCCGCCGGGCGGTGACGGTCAGCGTGTCCCGGTCCGGCTCACGCTCGGAGACCCAGCTCCAAACCGTGCCGTTCTCGTCGGGGTGCATCGTCAGTCGGAAGGTGCACTTGTTCCCCTGCTGGGACAGGATCTCCGCGGAGGCGTACTCGCTGAACAGCTGCGGCCACTTCTCCACGTCGTTGGTCATGTCCCAGACCAGGTCCACCGGTGCGGCGATGGTGATCTCGTTCTCGGTGTGTCCGGCCATCTCTACGCTCCTGCCAGAAGAGTGCTGTTGACGAGGTCGAGGAACTTCCGGGGCGTCTTGCAGCGCTCCGCGTCGGGCGGCATCGGCAGGCCATGCCGGTTCTCCAGTTCGCCCACGATGCCGAGCAGTCCGAGCGAGTCGATGCCGAGCTCCTCGAAGCCGGTGTCGGGCCGGTCCGCCAGCTCCTGCGGGCTGACGGCGATGCCGGCCGTCTTCTTCATGAGTTCGGACAGTTCTTCCACGGTGATTCGGTCACTCATGCGGTTCCTCTCCTTGTTGCTCCCGGCCGCCCCGATCGGTTCGGCGGCGTCCGGTCTCCCCCGCCGCCCCGCTACGGGGCGGCGGTAGTCGGACTCACTCGTCCGCGGCGCCGTGCCGCAGCACCAGTGCCGAGTTCGAGCCCATGAGTCCCCGGCTGAGAACCAGCGCCGTCCGCACCCGCGCGGGGCGGGCGCCGCCGGTCACCAGGTCGAGGTCATGGCAGATGTCGTCGACGTTCGGGGTGGGCGGGATCAGACCGTGCTCCATCGCGAGCACGGCCGCCGCCGTGTCCAGCACGGGTGCCGCGCAGTACGCCCGGCCCGTGCCCGACTTGGGGGCCGTCACCGGCACCCGTCGGCCGTGGGCGCCCAGCGCGTCGGCGATGGCCCGCGCCTCCGCCCGGTCCGCCTCGGGCACGCCGAGGGCGTCGGCGAAGACGACGTCGACCTCCTCCGGCGCGCAGCCGGCCTCCGCCAGGGCCCCACGGATCGCCTCCGCCAGCCCCTGCCGGGACAGCTCCCAGCGCGACGCGCCGGTGAAGGTCGCCGCGTGCCCGGCGACGGTGGCCCGCACGGGCACACCCCGCTCCCGGGCCGCGCCCGCCTCCTCCACCACGAGCATCGCGCCGCCCTCGGCGGGCACGAACCCGCACGCCGCCGCGGTGAACGGCCGGTACGCGCGCCGGGGGTCCGTCACCGCGCTCAGCTCCGGGTAGCCGAGCTGGCACACCATCGAGTACGGGGCCAGCGGCGCCTCGGTCGCACCGGCCACGATCACGTCCGTGCCGCGCCGCACGGCCCGCGCAGCGTGCGCGAGGGCGTCCACCCCGCCCGCCTCGTCGGCGGCCACCACCGAACAGGGCCCCTTGAAGCCGCGCCGGATGGAGATCTGACCGGTGCTGGCCGCGTAGAACCAGGCGATCGACTGCCACGGACCCACGTAGCGGCGGCCCTGGCCCCAGAGCTTCTGCAGCTCCCGCTGGCCGAACTCGCCGCCGCCGGACCCCGCCGCCGTCACCACGCCCGCCGCGTACGGCGCCGCCTCGGTGTCGGACCGGCCCAGCCGGGCGTCCTCCAGAGCCGCGTCGGCCGCGGCCATCGCGAAGTGCGTGAACCGGTCGGTCTGGACGAGCAGGCGTTCCTCGACCGCCGCCGCGGGATCGAAGGACCGCACCTCGCCCGCCACCTTCAGCGGCAGTTGCTCACAGCCCTCCCGGGTCACCCGGTCCAGGACGGTCACGCCCTCCTGAGTGGCCTTCCAGAAGGTCTCGGTACTCGTTCCGTTGGGCGCCACGACACCGATGCCGGTGACGGCGGCCCGCCGTTGACGTGGTGCGCTCATCGTGCCTTCTCCCTCGACCGGGTCAGGATCACCGCGGACTGGAAACCGCCGAACCCGCTGCCCACGGAGAGCACCGCGTCCAGCTTCCGCTCACGCGCCTCCCGCGG
Organism: Streptomyces sp. NPDC003393; assembly: GCF_053589015.1. Lineage (NCBI taxonomy): Bacteria > Bacillati > Actinomycetota > Actinomycetes > Kitasatosporales > Streptomycetaceae > Streptomyces > Streptomyces sp. NPDC003393. The sequence goes on from NZ_JBSFRB010000022.1 coordinate 126,704, forward strand.
GACGTAGTCCAGGTCGCACTCGGGGTCGGGCGTCTCGTAGTTCGCGGTCGGCGGGACCACCTGGTGGGCCAGTGCCAGCACGCACGCCACCACCTCGATCGCCCCGATCGCCCCCAGTGAGTGCCCCACCATCGACTTGATGGAGCTCATGGGCGTGTCGTAGGCGTGCCGGCCCAGCGCCCGCTTCACCGCGGCCGTCTCGTGCCGGTCGTTCTGCCGGGTGCCGGAGCCGTGCGCGTTGACGTAGTCGATCGCGGTGCCGTCCAGCCGGGCGTGGGCGAGGGCGGCCTCGATCGCCCGTGCCATCTCCAGGCCCTCACTGGTCAGACCCGTCATGTGATAGGCGTTGCCGAAGGTGGCGTAGCCGCTCAACTCGCAGTAGACGTGGGCGCCGCGAGCCCTCGCGTGCTCCAGCTCCTCCAGCACCAGCACCGCGCCGCCCTCGCCCATGACGAACCCGTCACGGTCGTTGTCGAAGGGCCGGGAGGCGTGCGCCGGGTCGTCGTTGTTCGGGGACGTGGCCTTGATCGCGTCGAAGCACGCCATCGTGATCGGTGATATCGGTGAGTCGGACGCGCCGGCTATGCAGATGTCGGCCCGGCCCTCCTCCACCGTGTGCAGGGCGTACCCGACGGCGTCCAGGCCGGAGGTGCAGCCGGTGGAGACGGTCTGCACCGGCCCGCGCACCCCGAACCGCTCGGCCACCGTCGAGGCCAGCGTGCTCGGCGTGAACGCCCGCTCCAGATGGGGCCGGGCCCGCTCGTGGTCCACGTCCCAGCGCTCACCGCCGTGACTGACCAGCACGTAGTCGTTCTCCAGTCGTGTGGTGCCGCCCACCGCGGTGCCCAGGGAGACCCCGATGCGCCAGGGATTCTCAGCGGCGAGGTCCAGCCCGGAGTCCCGTACCGCCTCCGTCCCGGCGACCAGCGCGAACTGTATGTACCGGTCGCAGCGCGCCACCTGCTCCTCGTCCAGCCCCAGGACCGTCGGATCGAAGTCGCACTCGGCGGCTATCCGGGACCGCAGACCGGCCGGGTCGAAGAAGGTGATGCCCCGCGTCGCGGTGCGCCCGTCCGCCAGCAGGTCCCAGAACGCGGGGGCGCCGATCCCGCCCGGCGCCACGATGCCTATGCCCGTGACCGCGACCCGCCTGGTCATGACGGGACCTCTGCCGTATCGGGCTCCTGGCCGGCCGCCTCGGCCCGTCCGGCCCCGGCGGCGGCCGGAACCGTCTCCGTGCCCTCGGTGTCCACATGGCCCAGCTGCGGGCGCGGCGCCAGCGGCCCCAGGTGGAACACGATCCGTGCCTCCACCTTGCCCACGTTGCGGAACCGGTGCCGCATGTACGCCGGGATCATCAGACCCTGTTCGGGCCGCAGCGGATGCGGGTCGCCGTCCAGGTCCACCTCCAGATCACCGCAGACGACGTACACGAACTCCTCGGAGTAGGGGTGGTAGTGCTCACCGATGCGGTCGCCGGGCTGCACGATGGCCACGCCCATGAAGCCGCTGGTGGAGCCGACCGTGGCCGGGGTGAGCATGGCGCGCAGATCGCCTCCGCGCCTGACGTTGGGCTCGACCTCGCTGAGATCCACGATTCTGGGTCGGGGTTTGATCACGTCGTCCTCCGGTGATGTGGTGCGTCGGCTTGCGCCGGCGCCGGTCCGCGCCGGCGCCGGTGCCGGCTCGCGTCGGCTCGCGCGGACTCAGGCTTCCGGCGCGGACCGGCGGTCGGTGATGAGGTCCATACGGGCGAGGGTGAGCAGCCGGGCCAGGTCGCCGTCCTTTTTCTCGGCGCCCTCGTCGAGCAGCGTCGTCAACTCCGCCACCTGCGCCGCGTCCGACAGCCCCAGCGCGGTCGCCGGGTCGCTGTCCAGACCGCCCCGCACGTCGATGAGCCGTACGACCACGTCGTCCCGCTCGTAGACCGTGCTCTGGAGCACCGGGCTGCGCGGGTCGTCGGCGGCGCGCTCGTCCTGCCGCGCCAGCAGCTCGGCCAGCCGCATGCCCATGCCCGTCCGGGCCGGGTAGTACAGGGCGTGCCGCTGGGCCTGCTCGATGTCCTGACCGCTCGTCACGTGGTGCACGGCCGGCAGCGCCGCCCGGGTGAAGAACACCCGTACGGACTCCTGGTCGTGGAAGTCGCGGTGCTGCTCCAGATACGGGTTGATGGCCTCCTCGACCGCGCGGATCTCCGGCTGCCGGGCCACGTGCCGCAGTGCCGCCAGCAGGTCGCCGCGCACCTCGATGGCGCGCACGACCCGGTTGCCGTGCATGAACAGCGAGGTGCGGCACAGCCGGGTGGTGTCGTCGACCCGCGCCTCGGGCGACTTGTAGTTCGCGAGCAGCTCGGCGACCTTGCGCTCGCTGCCCGGCTTCACGGTGAAGGTGAGCGCGTGCCGGATCATCCCGTCGCCGATCCGCGGCGACGCCTGGAGCTGCCGCTCGCCGGACGGCGCCTGGCCGCCGGTCTCCCGCACGATGTGGAAGCGCAGCGACCGGGTGTCCCGGATGCAGCTGTGCATCGGCTCCACCATCCGCACGTGCTCCTCGCTGTTCACCCAGGCGAGAAACGGCGGCGCGCTCTCCCACTCGCTGGTGATGAGCCACTGGGAGGGGTTCTCGATCGACTGGCACAGCTGGTCGCTGACGTGCCCGGGAACGGACGCGACCTGCTTGCCCATCTCCTCGTACGCCTCCAGGAACTGCTGCTGGGCGCCGTCGTAGACGTCGACCAGCAGCACGACCCGGAGCCGGGAGCCGTCGAAGACGGACTGGGAAACACGTTTCGAGGCCTGCTGCTCGGTCGGATCTGAAACACGCTCAGAGATGGCGGTCATCTGCGTACGTCTCCTTGGCGGGGCTCGGCGGTCTGCGGTGAACGGACGGAGAGTCGGAGGGAAGGGAGTGCCGCGCCGCGGATGACGCGACGTCAGCGTGATCTCGATCCTGTGCCGGGTGCGATCCGCGCGCGACTCGTGTGCACCACGTGGGTGATCACACGGGTGATTGAGCCCGCGAACGCACGCGGACCGGGCTCCCACCGGGCATGGAACCTCAGACGCGCCCGCGGACACGGACGCCGCGCCCCGCCTGCCCCCCACCCCGCACCCCCCGCCCTGGAGGCATCGATGCACCAAGAAGCCGACCACCGGGTACCCGTCCTCATCGTCGGCGGCTCCCTGGTGGGCCTGTCCACCTCGCTGTTCCTCGGCCGCCTCGGCGTGCCGCACATGCTGGTCGAGCGGCACTCCGGCACCTCCATCCACCCGCGCGGACGCGGCAACAACGTGCGGACGATGGAGCTGTACCGGGTCGCCGGGATCGAGCCGGCCATCAAGACCGCGGCCTCGCTCCTCGCCGACAACCACGGCATCCTCCAGACCCCGACGCTCGTCGGGGACGCCGGCGAATGGCTGTTCAAGCACATCGACCCCGGCGGCGGCATCGCGCGCTTCAGCCCCACCGGCTGGTGTCTGTGCAGCCAGAACGACCTGGAACCCGTCCTGCTGGAGAGCGCCCGCGCGCTCGGTCCCGGCGACCTGCGCTACTCCCACGAGATGGAAAGCTTCGAACAGGACGGCGAGGCGGTCACCGCCGTCGTACGCGACCGCGCCACCGACGAGCGCTGCACCGTTCGCGCCGACTACCTCGTCGCCGCCGACGGCCCGCGCAGCCCGGTCCGGCGCGCCCTCGGCATCGGCCAGACCGGCCCCGGTGACCTGTTCGCCAACGTCAGCGTCACCTTCCGCTCCAAGCTCCTCGCCGACGTCGTCGGTCAGCGCCGCTTCATCTGCTGCTACCTCACCCACCCGGACGCCGACGGCGCCCTGCTTCCCGTCGACAACAAGGAGCACTGGGTCTTCCACGCCCCCTGGCACCCCGAGCGCGGCGAAACCCTGGAGGAGTTCACCGAGGAACGCCTCCAGCGCCACATCCGCCGCGCCGTCGGCGTCCCCGACCTCGACGTCGAGATCACCGGCAAGGCCTCCTGGCGCGCGGCCGAACGCGTCGCCGACCGCTACCGCGCCGGCCGTGTCCTGCTCGCCGGGGACTCCGCGCACGAGATGTCGCCCACCGGCGCCTTCGGCTCCAACACCGGCATCCAGGACGCCCACAACCTGGCCTGGAAACTGGCCGCCGTCCTCGACGGCTGGGCCGGCCCCGGCCTGCTGGACACCTACGACACCGAGCGCCGCCCGGTGGCCCTGGCGACCAGCGCCCGCGCCTCCGCCCGCTCCGTCGAGCACAGCCACCCCGGCTTCGCCCCCGCGCCCGGCGTCGGCGGCGGCAAGCGCGGCGGCGTCCTGAACGTCGTCCTCGGCTACCGCTACCCGCACGGCGCGGTCGTCGGCGCCGACCCCGGCCAGGAGGTCGTTCCCGAGGGCATGCGCCTGACCGGCGAGCCGGGCAGCCGCGCACCCCACATGTGGCTGCGCCGCGACGGCGAGCGCGTCTCGACCCTCGACCTGTACGAACGCTCCCTGGTCCTGCTCAGCGACGCCCGCTCGGGGGCGGGCTGGCACACGGCGGCCCGGCGGATCGCCGAGGACACGGGCGTACGCCTGACCCCGTACCGCGTCGGGGCGGACACCGGCGCCGATCTCGTGTACGACACCCACGGCGCCGAGGGCGAGGAGGCGCCCGACTGGACGCGCACCCACGGGACCACGGCCGACGGCGCGGTCCTCGTCCGCCCGGACGGCTTCGTGGCCTGGCGCACGGCGAGCGCCGTACCCGACCCGGAACGGGTGCTGCGAGAGGTCCTGGCGACGCTGCTGCGCACCGCCTGACCTCGCAGGACAGCGAGAGCCGCCCGCGCCCCCGGGGGCGGGGGGCCCCCCGCCGGGTTAGGGGCGCCGAGCCGGCGAGCCGGGCGCCACGCGGGCGGGGGAGGCTGGGGGGGC